>JAADBR010000128.1 GCA_009995705.1 Microcystis aeruginosa W13-11 | reverse complement strand
GGGGCGCACGCAAACTTTAAACGCTTCGGGAGAGATTCCCTCTTGGTTGGTTGGAGAAATCCTGCTTGCTAACGGAGACTCAATGAACGAAGAATCCCCGTCTCTTTAGAGCGGGGAGCGTCAACATTTAGACCAAATTTGGGGTCAAGAAACATGAGCGATCGCATCGAGTGGATTAATGCCCTATCAACCCGTCCCTCCCTAGAAGCGGCGGTGACGGAAGTAGTGGAAAAAGTGCAAGATAAGTTAGTTGGATCGGCAGAGCTGGCCATAATTTTTATTTCTTCTGCCTATGCCAGCGACTATCCCCGTTTAGTTCCCTTAATCTTGGATAAACTCCCTGTTCCTGTCCTGATTGGCTGCGGTGGGGCGGGGATTGTCGGCATGGGTGAGAGGGAAAAAGCGCGAGAAATCGAAGCGAGTCCGGCTTTAAGTCTCACCGTCGCCCATTTGCCTAATGTGGAAGTGCAGCCCTTCTATATCGAAGCGGTGGAAATGCCCGATCTCGACAGTTCCCCTTCTAGTTGGACAGAATTATTAGGGGTAGAAGCGGCCAAAAATCCCCAATTTATCCTTTTAGCCGATCCTTTTTCCAGTCGCATCAATGATCTGTTAGAGGGTTTGGATTTTGCCTACCCCGGTTCGGTCAAAATTGGAGGTTTAGTCAGTGGTGGCATGATCGAACGTTCTGGGGGTCTATTCTACCACGATCAACAAAAACCCCGTAATAGCTATCTCTATCGTCAGGGAACCGTAGGAATCGCCCTTTCTGGCAATATTATCGTCGAAACTATCGTCGCCCAGGGTTGTCGTCCCATTGGACCGATTTATCAGGTGAGTGAGGGAGAACGCAATATTATCATCTCCATGACCAGTAAAGAGGCTGGTGGGACTTCGCAACCACCTTTAAACCTACTGCGGAATTTAATCCCCTCCTTAAGGGAAAAAGACCGAGAATTAGTGCAAAACTCCCTTTTTATCGGTATTGCTAGGGATGAGTTTAAAATGCAGTTGCAGGCCGGGGATTTCTTAATTCGCAGTGTTTTGGGAGTAGATCCTCGTCAAGGTGCGATCGCAATTGGCGATCGAGTTCGTCCAGGGCAGCGGGTACAATTTCACCTGCGCGATGCCGACACTTCCGCCCTAGATTTAGAATTACTTTTGCAAGCTTTTCCCCAAGAAAAAAACGCTAGTTCAGAGGTACTAGGGGCTTTAATCTTTTCCTGTCTCGGTCGCGGGGAAAATCTCTACGAAAAACCGGACTTTGATTCGGGTCTTTTTCAGCGTTATTTCGCCAATGTTCCCCTCGCCGGTTTCTTTGGCAATGGAGAAATCGGTCCAGTGGCCGGTCGCACTTTTCTACACGGTTATACCTCGGCCTTTGCCCTCTTTCGTCAGGGAATTTAATGTTATACTAGACAGTTAGTACGCTAGGGAGTAGAACAATGGTAAAAGCCCAATCTTTCTCTGAGTCGGAGATTATCTATGCCGATAGTGATGGTAAACCGATGGCCGATAATACCAAACAGTTTCGCTGGATTGTGACGATTAAGGAAAATCTCGAATGTTTATTCGCAGATAATGACCATGTGTTTATCGCCGGCGATCTGTTGTGGTATCCGGTCGAGGGGGATAATAAAATCTGTCAAGCGCCGGATGCTATGGTGGTGTTTGGCAGACCCAAGGGCGATCGAGGTTCCTATAAGCAATGGTTAGAAAACCAGATTGCGCCGCAGGTGGTCTTTGAAATTATCTCTCCGGGCAACACTAAAGCGGAAATGCGCCGAAAATGGCAATTTTATCAGCGTTTTGGCGTAGAGGAATATTATCTCTATGATCCTGATGCTAATTATCTACAGGGTTGGTGGCGAAGGGGTGGTCAATTGGAGATGATTACCGGGATTGATAATTGGCAGAGTCCGCTTCTACAGATTCGTTTTCAACTGGAGAGTCCCCAGTTAGCTATTTTTTATCCCGATGGCTCCAGGTTTTTGACCACCCTAGAAATCAAGCAAAAAGCGGAATTAGCCGAACAACG
The DNA here is from genome assembly GCA_009995705.1 of Microcystis aeruginosa W13-11. GTDB lineage: Bacteria > Cyanobacteriota > Cyanobacteriia > Cyanobacteriales > Microcystaceae > Microcystis > Microcystis aeruginosa_F. The sequence goes on along the minus strand of JAADBR010000128.1, from coordinate 9,939 downwards.
AGCCAATGCCGCCGAACAGCAAGCCCAACAGGAACGTCAACGGGCCCGGGAAGCTGAGACAAAATTAGCCCGCATAGAGGCGCAATTACGGGCTATGGGGATTAATCTAGAGGAAAGCTAACGCGAGGCGGGAAGGACGGGATTTAACCACTGGAGAATCTCATCTTTGAGACGGGAATTATCCCGGGCAAGTCCCTGTTTTAACCATTGGCCGATCGCATCGAGGGGAGTAAATACTTCTCCGGTTTGCCAACTGACATCTTGACTCAAGGGAGTGAGATGATTACCCGGGAGAGTTCGCAGGGCAATTAAATCATTAAAGCGTTTTTTTAGCAGGGGATTTAATACCAAAGATTGATCGATCGTGTCGTCTTGAAAACGGATTAAAAGATTGCGACGAATGGCATAATCTTGGAAAATTAACTCGTTTGTTTCTTCGGGGGAAGGGGTAAATTCGAGGTTAAAAGTGGTGTCAATTTGCAAAGGTTCGATAAAAGGAATAGCCCGACGAATGGGATAATTATTAAAGGAAATGAGGATATTTCCCGCCCGTTCCACTTCGTAGAGACTACCGATTAATAAATGCAGTTTACACCCCATACTGTGACCCAATCCGTAGATGGGGAGATAACCTTGGGGCAGACTATGATTCCAGCGCAGACGTTCAATAATATTATCAAAACGGTTTAAAACTGTGCGGGCGATCGATTTGTGATCGAGGGTATTAAGAAAGGGAGTAGCGACAATAGCGTATCCTGAATTCCCAAGACTTTCTAATAACCAACGATAGGTAATATTCGGGGCCGCCGCCACAAATGCCCCCCCCAAAAAGTGAATGATACCCCGGGGACGACGGGGGAGAAAAACCCAATTACCTGTTATTTCTTGCCAATTCATAATTAGTTATCAGTGAATTAATAACTTCTTAGTCACTCACCAAATAAAGACCAATTCCCATTATACTAAATCCTGTTGAAAAGGGATAGGAGATTAGCCCGAGAGCAGCCCGCCAGATCAGGATAACTGCTTGCCGAAGTTATAAAAAATAGGTAGGAATAGTTCTAGGGCAGTTTTTTCTTAATAAAAGTCACTAATTGCGACATTTGTTTCTTGATAGTTTCCATTTCTGTTTGCATTTGGGCAATTTGGCCATGGAGATTCTGAATATCGGTGCTATAGTCCCCAGTGAGTTCCTCTAGTTTCCGGCTAGAAACTTTTGGTTTGGGAGAATACTGTTTTGCCTTGGCTATCGCTTCTTTAATCGCTTGTAGCAATTGTTTTTGGTCGAAAGGCTTCTCAATAAAGGCAAAATACTGGAAAGGTTCGGGGATTTTCTCTACTACCTCCTCTTTCCGTCCCGACATTAACACTAGGGGAATACTTTTGAGATTATCTTCGCTTTGGATTTGCTGAAACACCTCCCAACCGCTCATTTTCGGGAGAAGGAAGTCCAAAATAATCAAATTCGGGTTTTCGGTGCGGATGAGACTATAGCCCTCTAATCCGTCTTTAGCTTCGAGGAATTCAAAGTTACCCTCTGGTAACATATCGCGAACGCGCATCCTAATCACTTTACTGTCATCGATAACGAGAATTTTATGATTTGACACGATAGACACCTTAGAAAAGAGACAATAGCTGGATTATTGGAGGGGGTATTAGGGGAAACTTTCGCTCTAGGGATTGGAGATTACCAAAAAACCCTTAGAAACTAACATACATCATCAAGAAAAAACCTCGGTTAATGTCCGAGGCTGCTGTTGTAGGAGAACTCAATGCAAAACCAAAGGAAGATACCAAAACCAAAGAGGTTTTTATCGGTAAATCACCTTCGTTTTCCCATTGTAACCGCTGTTTAAGTGTATCGGGAGGAAGTAGCACTTTTTAGGGCTAAATAACCTAAACCGAGACATAAAAGCGCATTTACGCCCAAAAACGCCTGAGCGATCCTACCAGAACCTAACCAGATCAGAGTAGGATCGATAACGGCACTGATACCTAAAGTCACTGCCATGGCTAAACTAACCCCCACCGCTAACCATTTTGCCTGGGGATGACCCAAAAGCAGAGCAATCAGGACAAAGGGCAGGATAAAACTGGCAAAAAGCGGATTAAGGGCAGAACTGCCCTGAATAACGCCTCCTAGGTCAGAAAGAGAACTACCCATGACTCGGAAAGGCCATTGGGGTAAATCGAAGATATAAAGACCTCTGAGGAAAAATAGGCCAGAACTGCCAAAAATTAGACCAGCATTCAAAAATCCGTTCCAGGAGAAGGGAAAATAATTTCTCAGCCACCAAGCGAGGAGATAAGAACCCAAAACCATGGCCATTTTGGGCAAAACCGCCACCGCGCCGCCATCAATCCAGAAACGGGGATTGAGATAACCGTTATCGCGCAACCAACGCCAAAAATCCCGGAAAGTAATCTGTCCTTTCAGGGCCAATTGTACGGCACTGCCCGCGTCTAATTGTCCGGCCCCAAAATGATTAAAGGGATCATCATTGATCTTACGGGCCGACTGTTGCAAAACCTCTAAAACTGCATTGGGTTCTTTAATTCCCGCAGCCTTGATTAAAGCTACCACCCCAGCAACGTGAGGGGCTGCCATGCTGGTTCCCTGAAAACCGAGGAACGCCGGTTCCCCCCCCTTAGCGGGATCGATGGTTTCTTGGATAATTTTACCCGTATCGGAGCCGCCGGGGGCAGCAATATCGATTCCTGCCCCGAAATTAGAATAGGGGGCCTTATTTCCGGAGGCATCTACCGCAGAAACGCCGATAACGTGGGGAAAACGGGCAGGATAGGCGGCGGAATTATCATCGGCATTACCGGCAGCGGCGACGATTACCACACCTTTACTATAGGCATATTCGATCGCGTCTTTCATTACTTGGGTTTCGCCTCCACCCCCTAAACTCATATTGATGACATCGGCTTTATTATCGACGGCAAAACGGATCGCTTCGGCGATATCTCCCACGCTTCCCCCACCCGTCCCGGAAAGCACCTTGAGGGGCATAATTTTGGCTTTGTAGGCGATGCCAGCCACCCCATAGTTATTATTGGTCGATTGGGCAATTGTTCCTGCTACATGGGTTCCGTGACCGTTATCGTCCTCGGAATTGCTGCGATCATTGACAAAGTCGTAGCCTTCGACAAACTCGGTTTCTCGCAGATCGGGGACTTTTGATACACCTGTATCAATAACAGCGACGGTGATCCCTTCACCGTGATTTTCTTCCCAAGCGCGTTCGATGTTAATTCCCCGCAGGTTCCACTGTTTGCTATAGTCGGGGTCATTGGGGGCGATAAAAGCATGATATATGTAATCGGGTTCGATCGATTCGGTGTATTTTTTTAGGTCGGAATTGCGGAGAGTTTTCAGGAGTTTGCTATCTCCTGCCACGGTGTAAAGATGTTCATCGATGGAAAAAATACTATTTAAACTGGTGGTTTTTCCAGCTTTTCTATTGACAGTATTTAACTGCTCATCGAGGACGCTGACCGGTATATCGTCCTTAAAGTCGATTAAAATTGATTGATATTCGCCCTGATTTGCTAATCCAGTAAAGTGAAAGAGAGCAAATCCTAGACCGATAATAAATAGGGTTAACAATAAGAGTTTTTTCATAGATTTCCTAAGAATTGATCATTGCCAGCCAAGGTTTTTTTAGTTTCGATGAGAAAATTTGAGAGAAGTTCCCCTATTTTTGTCGCAGTTGAAGATAGGACTAACCAGTTACAAAAAAGTCACCTGTTGTTTATTTTAAGCTCGCTCGCCAATCGCTGTTAATTGCCGACTGGCAAAAATAGCTTCGTAGTGGCGATAATGTTTAAATTCGAGGAGATTATAGAAAGGATCCTCTAGGAAAAAGGTTTTATGTTCGGTTATCTCCCCAGCAAAGCGAGTTTTTGGTTCTAGATAAAATTTTAGTTGATTGACTCGTGCTTGTGCGAGAAGATTGTCCCAATCCTCGGCATCCGGCAGAATTAGACCAAAATGGCGAGGATAAATGCTATTTTGGGGAGTAAGAGGCATTTCGGTGACGTGAGCGACCACCTGATGACCATAGAAATTTAAGATAATCGCTTTCTCGGTTTCCCTTCCCGCTAAACAACCCAAACCATCACAGTAAAAGCTTTTAGCCGTGGACACATCAGTAATCGGAATAGCGAGATGAAAAATTGCAGGTTGATTCATGGCGATCAAGTTTATCCGTACTCTACTAGATTCTATTGTAGCGATCGAGGGACGACTTTCCCAAGAATTTTTTTTTATTGGCAATTACCTAGGATTGGCTAAATAAATCTAAAAACCTTGTTTGATAATATCTTTAGGCTTTTTTGACATCAAAAAGTGCTGCCCTTTGCAGTAATCGGGGGGAAATTGGCTCTCTTATTCTTTGTGTGACAAGTTTAACTTAATATAATATAGGAGCGATCAATCTTTGTGTTCTTTGTGTCTTTGTGGTTCGTTCCACACCCCACCAACAAACTTTTTCAGCAAACCCCATCTAAAGACTTTGCGCGATTCTAAAACCAGCGTGTTGATAAAAATTCCGGCGAAACCAATTGCGATAGTAGGGTAGAATTTCTGTACCGTTAGTCACCCAAGCTCCTCCTAACATCATTTTATGTTGACTATTAAAGAAAGGAGTGGAATTGTCAGCATAGAGGTGATGGGGTTGAAAGTCAGTTAAGGGATTAAAATCATCTTCTAGCCATTCCCAGACGTTACCGCGTAAGTCATAAATTTCTGAGTTATTGCCCGTATTTTTTAACATTCCCACGGGATTGGGAGAACAGAATTTTAAATTGAGGTTATAGTCATCAAAGTTATCGTTTTCTAGGGTATAATATCGATTTTTTTGACTGCCATAGGTGACTAAATTCCACTCAGCTTCCCTGATTAAACGTATTCCTTGACCTTGAAAACGACAGTAGGCGATCGCTTCATAATAGTTCACTTCTACCGGCCAATCAAGAGGTAAATCGAAAACATCAAACATGGCTCGATATTGATAATTTCCTCCCTCATCTACCAGCCAAAATTTAGGATATTTGACTCGATAATGATTTTTCCATTGCCAAGCTTCCTCATCCCAATAACTGGGATTTTCGTAACCACCATTATGGACAAATTCTTTAAATTCTCCGTTGGTAATCATATATTTACTCACCAGAAAATTGTTAACTTGAACTTGACGATAACCATACTCATTATCCCAACCATAAATAGGATAATCTTGGGGTTTACCAATTTCTACTGTTCCCCCAGAAACCTCCACCATTTGATTAGGACTAGCTTGACCAAAAAAAGGGGCATAATGCCAACCTGGAGGACGTTGCAGACAATCTAAGGGCAGTTGTCTGAGTAACATTGAAGATGTTTCAAAGTGAACACGCTGATGCTCAATTCCCATCATTAATGACCAGAGATAATGCTGCGGATGAATGGGAAGATTGAGGGGGATATTTTTAATTATTTCGACCACAATTTCATAGACTTGTTGCCGATATTCCCAAACTTTATCCACCCTAGGCCACTGAATATGAGCGATGGCAGAGTTTAATTCTGCGGGAGTTGCTGGATCTACTCCCACTCCAAACAATAATTCATAGTCAGGATTAGGGCTTTTTTTTAATAGGTTAACCAGCTGCAATTTATTCAGATAAAAAGCGGCAGCATGACCTAAATAAAAAATGAGGGGATTTCTTAGATTGTCAGGGTTACAATAAAAAGCTTCTTCTTTGATGATGCTTTTTAACAGCAGCTCTTCTAATTGCCAAGCATTGTCAAAATAGTCTAGTATATTTTCTCGACTACAGTTACTTAGAGAAATAGGAGCCTGTGCTTGCATCTTTTCCATGTTTTTGTGCCTCTATTACTGCTAATAATTTTCTCATTATTTACAGGGATAACTGACAAAGAATTAAACCGAATAAATTTTCAGGATCGGTGAAAACCTTGAGCGGGTTTAATCCCTTTGATTCTAAGTATTTTTGCATAGTTTCTAGGTTGAATTTACGCGAGATTTCCGTTAAAATACTCTCTGATGCTTGAAAATTAACTGTTAAATCGAGTTTTTTGAGATGAACAGGGTGAGTTTTTTGACAAATTAAATACATTTCAATTTGAGATTGATCTTGATTATAGATAGCTTGATGACTAAATAAATCAAGGTTAAAATCAGCTTGAAAACGCCAATTTAAATGGGAAAGTATATTTAAATTAAAAGCGGCTGTCACCCCTTGAGCATCATTATAAGCTGCCTCTAATATTGTCGCTGGTTTTTGCAGATCAATCCCTAATAAAAAATAATCTCCAGCTTTTAGGACAGTGGCAATTTTTTGTAAAAATTTATCACATTCAGCCGCAGAAAAATTACCAAAAGAACTTCCCAAGAAAAAAATCATTCTGGTATTATCAGAAGCATTTTTATAGTAAGCTAAGGCCTGTTCATAGGTTCCAATTAACCCCTGAATTGGTAAATTAGGATATTCTTTTTGTAATTCTATGGCACTAGCTTTGAGAATAGTTTCACTAACATCGATAGGTACATACTTAGAGGATTTTTGTTGCTGATAATAAGCGTCCAACAACAGACGAGTTTTAGTGGAACTACCACTACCTAATTCGATCAATTCGCAGGAGCCTGTATAGGCGACAATTTCTTGAGCATATTCTTGGAGAATAGCCGCTTCTGTCCTAGTGGGATAGTATTCTGGCAATTGACAGATTTCTTCAAAAAGTTGCGAACCTTGCCGATCATAAAAATACTTAGATGGTAAACTTTTGGGAGTTTTAGTTAATCCTTCAATCACATCTTTGCCATCATCTTTAACTATATTTTGTCCCGTAGCAGCGGTGGCTAAATACTCAATTTGTAACAGTTCTTGGTTAGATTGTTTAAGTTGCATAGATTCTCCAGATTATTCTCTAGTTTTTTGATTGTTCTTGATCGATACCGAGGATGAAATCCACTTTGACAGCTTGAATACTGGCAGAGATTATCATTCCCTGGTAATCTTACCACTAAAACGCCGCAAAATTTACCTCTTGTCTAGATAGACAAAGTTTATGGATGGTAAATAAAAGCTGTTAAATCCATCGAGATGAGTGCTGATGTTATCTAAGTAAAATTACCGGTTTAATTAATCAGTAAAGACTGCATTTCCTCTAAGGTAAGATTTTCTTGGATATAGCGAGGATTAAGGGGATGATAGGGACTAGCAAGACGATCTATCCTAATAATTCTAGCCGTTTCAGGAATGAGCGGAATATCGGGATCGTAGGGGGTGCTGCGGGTAAGGGAACTAGAAAAACCTTTAAAAATAGAGATTTCTTCCTCCTCCCCATCCACAGCAATAGTCACTAATAAAACCTCTTGGGGATTTTTGAAGCTGTATTGTTCGAGTTGTTGACCAATATTCATAGAAAAATGGCTAATCATCGATAGCTAAAGACCTACTGTTGTAAAGCTGAACGTCCCTGTTTGCCAAGGCGAATAAAAAGAAAATGGGCAAAGTAGAGAGTATAAAAAGAGAGACCAACTAAACCAAAAAAGCCCAAAACATTAGCGGTAGCTTCTGCGTGAAAAATCTCGCGAAACTGCCAGGGTGCTTCCTGCCAAACCCGACAATAGGGAGAATTTAGCAATTCCCCTGACATAGCACAGGAGAGAAAAGGTAAGGTAGAAATCGCGCCTAAAGGACAATAAATCGTTACTGACCAACGCCAAGCAGTGGTGACAAATTTAATTGGACTGGCGGGTAAATCTTTAATTTCATCGTTAATATCCACCCAAAACCAGAGGGAAATCGGGATTAAAATTTTAGCTAAAAAACTGGTGACAAAACCAATCGGCCAAGAAGCAATCATTAAATATACGGTAATTAATAAAAGACTAGCCACTCGCCAATAGATAATCAACAATTTTTGTAATGATTCGATTTTTGCAAATAAAGACCAAATTAACAAAATTGCCGGAATAATCACCGTAAATAGGACGGCTAAACGATAATCTATCCAAACGAGGGGACGAAACCAAAGTTGATTCATAAACTATTTAGAGATAATTACACTGTCACCATTTTACTGTCTTCCGACGCGGGAGCCAAAATCGGTCACAGCTTGACCAACAAACAAAAAAACGAGAGGCGATCCCTTTATAGTTGAGATCGCCCTAAAGCTAGGATTCTACTGTGAGGAGAGAAAAAACTGCTGACTGACTGGATTAATCTTCATAAAAGCGACACTCGGCGGCATCGGGATTAGAATCACAATACTTTTCAAGGTAGGTTTTTTGGGGATGGTCTTGACGTTGGTGAGCAGCTTCTGCTTGTAATTCTTCCACCGCATCCCAAGCGGCGGCACATTCACCAGAGGTGGAACCTTCCGTACCACAGACGGCTCTGGCATTTTCTCGCTCTTCTTGAATTTTATCTTGGATATTGCTCATGATTCCTCTGGAATTGATCTATTGATACTCTAACAATTATACAGTCACCTTCTCAAACCGCAGGATCGGTTATCCCACTCGATCGCCTTTCCTGTGCTATTAAGCCGATCCTAGCGCGATTTTTGGGGAATTTAATCTCAAGATTTCCTGACCAGGCCAACTTTTAGCCTACATTCCGCAGGGGAGAAATGCCAGTGGGATTTCTCCCCGAGATAGACAGCGAGCAGAACCATATACCGACTTATTTAGGCCGTCTTGCTAGTCTCGATGCTCCCTTAGACGCGGTGGCGCAGATCGAATAAGTTATTCTAGGGACTAGGGGAAAAAGACTGTTTTACCAGCAATAGTCAGCATTCCTGTCACCAAAATGCCGACAATGCTAAGGAATCCAATGGTGGTAATGTTGACTTGTGCGTTGAGATCGTCAACCCGCTTTTCTAGTCCCGTAACTTTGGCATCTAAGGCCTTAATATCTCCTTTAATTTCTCCTAAACTGTTCTCGATCGCCTTCTGTCCATTGTCTAGGTTTGTCAGTCGGGACTCGATCGCTTTCTGTCCGCTAACGATTAGATCTTCTAACCTCTTCAGATCATTTTCGGTAACTGCTGTCATCAGTGACAATCCTCTTAAAGTTGAATTTTTCCCAGTCTCCTATCAATACTCTATCAATATTGTCTCGGTCGAGCATTTCTACTCTAGAATAAAAGATATTGCAATCCCTGTTAGGGAGTTTCTCAGAAACTTGAGGTATATTAAGTGTGACATAATCACAGTTTCGCATTTAACCTTCATGAGATGGAATATGAATATCATTGACGCTAAAACCCCCAAGATTACCCCTCTAGAGAAGCTTATCAGCAAGACGTTCTCAAAGCGGTACAGGTATTAATGCGTCTAGGTATTATGGATAGTCCCTCGGCTGATTTAACCGCTTCCCTAGACTCTATCCTTGAGAAATTACAAGAGGATGAACTGGCTATCTACGGTAGAAAACGCAGTAAACAAGAAATTATCGCCGATTTAAAGCAAGTTAATAGTGAAATTGTTGAACTCGATCGAGAAATAGCTGACTTGGAATGGCAAATTGCACTCAAAAAAGCTGAAATATCTGTTAATGAGGCATCTTAGGTTTTTATCTTGACTCTGGTTCGGTTTCTCCAAACTGAGCGCAATAATCATCAAGACGGTTTTCCAGAAGCATCCTTAAGAGTTGAATAATAATGGCTCTTCGTTACTCTTTATGCTAAATCAACAGACAAGATGCCAAGATAACATACTTCTAACCCAAAAATTCCGAAAAGTTTCTAAAGCCATAGCCTCTCCGTTTTATTAGTTTAAGTTTATTGTTGATTCCCTCGACCACCCCATTCGTTGTCCTTTGCTCGAAATAACTAATAATTTCTCCAAACCAGTTTCGGATTGTTTGACAACTCTTGGTAAAAACACTGGAGGATTTTGCCAACCATTCCGAGAT
>JAADBR010000127.1 GCA_009995705.1 Microcystis aeruginosa W13-11 | reverse complement strand
GTCAGGTTTTTCAGGCTTTCCCTGTCTAGTAGCGGCGGCGGTTCTTTTTGCTTCATCCTCTCAATCTACACTTTTTTCTGTTTTTGTCAATCCCCTGACCTGAATCCTTACAAAGTAACTAATCGGGCATCATGGACATTAACCCCTTTTACTTGATAATTGCTCACTAATTCTTCCCATTGTTGATAAATAGTTGAATGATCAGGTAAAACCCAAAAAAGTGATTTTAGACGATTAATTTCCGTTTGAACTTCTATAGTTGAACCGCCTAAACCATTTTGTTTTTGGGGGCGGGTGTAAACATTCCAATATTCAACAAGGTTTTGAGAGGTGATATAGAGTGTCTCTTTTCTCTGAAGTAATTTTTTCAGAGCAGTGACTGCATCTAAATACATAGCATGATGACCATCTGAACTACGTAGAAGGATATTAGTATCTACCAAATAAGACATTTAACCCCGTTCTCCATAGATACTTTCTCGGCTAATATCTTGATCAGATAATTGGGGAAAATTCTTATCTCTATGACTTTCTGCCCATTCTTCAAAAGCTTTTATCCATTCTTCAGGGGTAGCCGTTTGACAAAAAGATAATTCTTGATGGCTTTTTATTGCTTCTACTGCTCCATTAGATGTTAGTTCTCTTTCTAGTTGTTGTTTTTCTTCTTCAGAAAGAGCTCTAATAATTTGTGCTAAGGTTTTAACCAGTTGGTTGTTCATATCCGTTAATGCTTAAATATTTTTTATGTATAATAACCTATTATAGCGTTTCTCATATTAGAGAAGTACAATTCAACCCTGTCCCCTGACTTGCAGGAAGATTTAGCGCTCTCTTATTCTTTGTGTCATAAGTTTAACTTATGTAGTAGCGATCAATCCTTGTGTCCTTTGTGTCTCTGTGGTTCGTTCCACTCGCTGCCCCAAGACTGTATCTTAGAATATTTACCGTTGTTGAGCAGGAGTTACAATTAACTAGCTTTTGGGAGAGTATTCCTGCTCGCAAGAAACTTAGGGCAGAGATTCAAAAAGTGTTACTCTCTCCCGACTTTTTCCAAATTCCCAATCTTAAGGATAATCGAGAACAGATTATCTCGCGAGTGATGGAAATGGCCAAGAAAGATAAGGACCGAATTTTTTAGGCTGAATCGAGTAAAGTAGAGTCACGCAAGCAGTGGCTCTATGAAAAAATTCACCACGAGCAAAAGTATCGAGTCCCACTTCATCCTCCCAAGATAATGTTAACTTTAACTGGCGATTGATCAAAGCCCCGATGTTCGTAATTGATTATGTGATAGTTCATGAGTTAGCGCATCTGATTGAATCGAACCACACTCCACAATTTTGGCACATTATCAGGTCGCAAGTTACTAGTATGGAAACGGCAAAGCAATGGCTCAAAGAACACGGTCAGATGTTGGAATAGTCACTCTAATTATCCTCTGGGGTTTGACTCGGTGTCAAAAAAGTTTCAGCTAATTTAATTAAAGTGATTCGCTTAATCTTACCCTGGGGACTTTTTGGTATCTCTGGTAATTTTATCCAATGTTTCGGCAGTTTATAATTGACTAATTTATCTTTAATCTGGGATTGAATAATTGTCTGGCCTATCTGAGAATTAACGGGTACATAAAAAGCCACAATTATCTGTCCCCATCGAGAATCTGGCAATCCTAAAACTACCACATCTTTAACTAAATTAGTTTGTCTAATAGCAGTTTCTACCTCAAGAGGATAAACATTTTCTCCTCCAGTAATTATTTTTTGACTATCGCGGCCAATGATATATAAATAACTACTTTCATCGAAGTAACCTAAATCATCGGTCTCGAAGTAGCTTACTTGATTAAGATGGGGATAATAGCCTAAAAATAAAGATTTTGCTTCAATAATAATTTTCTGGTTATCGGGATTAATTTTTATCTGAGCATGGGGTAATAGCTGTCCATTACTATTATTTCCTCGTCGAAAATCTTCTGGTTTAAGGGTGACAATTTGTGAGGCAGTTTCCGTCATTCCATAGGTGGGAGACAAAGAAATATTATATTCTCTAGCTTTTTCTAGCAAAGATGACCATGGAGGGGAACCTCCTAGTAAAACTGTTTTAAAATTGGCTAACCAACGAGGATCATTTTCTAGAAAAAATTGTAATTGAGTGGGGACTAAGGAGATAAAATAATCTTGAAGATTGAGATTATTTATCCGCTTTTGTTTGATTTTATAGTAAGGAATAACAGCAAAGTCTCCCCCTGTTAAAAAACTTCTCAGAAACTGCATTAAACCACTAACATGATATAAAGGTAATAGGCAAAAAGAGTTAACCTGCTTGACTTGAAAATATTCAGAGAAACCTTTAACAGAAGCATTTAAAGTTAACCAGTTATGGATAGCAAAGCGAATTTTTCCCGAGGTTCCTCCCGTGGGTATCATCAGAGAATTAGTCAAAGGATTGACAGGAGGAGAATTATGGTGATAAACCTCGATATTTTCACCAAAAATATCATCGGGTTGCACCAGAGAGAAAACCTGTTGCCATTCGTTAGTTTTCCAGTCGGGATTAGCTAGAAATAGGCAACTTTTGACCCTGACAGCAGCCAAGAATATAGCTAAGAATTTAATGGGATTGCCCTCGCACAGAAGTATAGTTAATCGAGGATTATCTGCGGCAATAAATTGCCGAGAATAGGACTGATATAATTGATAAAATTTCTGGCTATTGTATCCATATAACCAATCTTTTTGATTGAGATATGCTAATTGTTTGCTGATGTCGTCCACAGTTTTTCTAACCAATCGGGTTCACTATTATTAAACCATTGTTGCACACCAAAACCTAAAGCTCGCTCCTTTTTGGGGTATTCTTGTGCTAGACGTAAAGCGGATTTTCTGCCGATATTAGTTTCTAAAACCGAGGAAAATACTAAATCTAAGGGATATTTTTTCCAGAGATTTCTTAACCCTTGTATTGAACCAGTAATAGCAGGTTTAATTACAAAAATTCCTCGCCATCCCCGTTGATAACATTCCTCTATTTGTCGAAGATTGCCTACGGATTCATCTAAGGCAATCCCTGTGGTAAAATCTTGACTTAATTGCCATATTTCTAACCATTGAGATGGGGGTAAAGGTTGTTCAATAAATTCAACTATTTTAGATTCATCGGCAATGTTTAACCAGATTTTACTCTCAGCAATACTTAATCCCCCATTGGCATCTAAACGCAATTTAATTTCTCTGGGTAATCGGTCAATTAATTTTTCAAATAAGTTTAACTCTTGCTTGAAAGAATTAACTGCAATTTTCCATTTATAAGTATTAGTTTGATTGACGGCTAAAATATCATCCAAATGGGGAAATACTGCCGCACCAGTGGGCAATAAATAACTATAGTTTTTCGGTTCTAATTCTCTTGATTGATTTTCTATACTCAAATCTTCTAAAGCTGATTCAAAGGCAAATTGACAAGCGGGAAATTGTTCGGGAATAGAAAAAATTGAAGTTATTGGTAGGGGATTTTTGAGACTTTGACAGAATAATATTGCTGCCGATAATGTTTCTGAACCAAATTCAGGTAAAGGAGCAATTTCTCCCCATCCAATCCGTCCATCTTCCGCTTCTAAGCGAATAATAATTCCTTCCCTAATTTCCCAGAGTCCGTGATGGGTTTGTAGGGGATGCAGCAAAGGACGCTGATAAACACGAAATTGCCAGAAATACATGATTAACTATAAGTAGTCGTGAAAAATTAATTTTCTAGTTGAGATAGGAGAGCTTTCAGTGTTCAGTAATCATTGAAAGGCTGCAGCTCAATTTTATAGAAATATCTATATCATATTTTGCGCTTGTAAGTAAGTAATCTCAATTAATTGTTAAGTAGGGAGGCACAATTATTTGTAGGATGGGTTAGCAGTAGCTTCTGAGAGCGGGACAAGCGAGCTAGAAGGTAGATAGGGCAAGCGCTATCGCTTAATTTGCATTAGCTCTCCTATATTTTGAGTTTCCTAATATGGCTCTTACTGCTCCACTAATAGATTTTGGGGAACGCACCATGTACATTGATTGAAACTGTGGGTTAAAGTGCCGTGTCGAAGGCACTAGCAAATTAGGTTATACTTCATCTTTCTGAGAAAGTCTCTCAATTTCACCTCACCGCAACCGTGGCACTGGCATCATTGCCAAACACATCCACTAACTGGACAGCGATCGCTCGTTTCCCTGCTGCCAACCCCGGTACAGTCTTAACCGGTAATTTAGATAGTCAACAGCTTATCAACCCCATGTTTCCCTATTCTAAGCGTACAATCTCTCCACCTCTGGCTAGAGATAATTCTGCTGCTTGGAGGATTTTGACTAATTCCGTCCCTACCGATCCCGAAGATACAGGAGAATCGACACCCGTAGCCACCGACTCTAAAAAATGTTCACACAATGCTTTCAGGGGTTCACCATCGGCAATAGGGATAGATTCCGTCTCCTGTCCCCAGGGAATAAAATAGGCTTCCTGACGTTCAAAATCGCCCTTTTGTCGGGTTAAAGGCGATCGAGAGTCTAATTCATTAAAAATTAAAGTCCCTTCGCTGCCAACTACCCCTAAGCGTCGCTGTTTATCGGGATTCAACCAACAAAGGTGAATAGTCGCTTGAAAACCATCGCCATAGATCAGGGTTAACCAGACTAAATCGGCTAGATTAGGTTGTAGCCAAACTGTTCCTCGCGCTTGTACCAATATTGGTGTACTATTTAACCAATGATTAAAAATCGAGATATCGTGAATAGCTAGATCCCACAAAGCGGACACATCCTGACGGACGGGACCCAGGTGGGTGCGAGTGGCATAACCATAAAGAGGTTTACCGATGCCACCGGATTGCAGGACTTTTTGTCCGGTGATAACGGCCGGATGAAAAAGATAGGTATGATCAACTAATAAAATACGCTGTTTTTGCGCCGCTAATGCCGTTAATTCGGCACATTCTTGGGGATTGAGGGTTAAGGGTTTTTCGGCGAGGACGTGATAACCTAAATTAAGAGCATCTTTAATCAGGGGATAATGGCTGATGGCGGGAGTAACAACGACTACGGCTGAGATTTCGGGGTGATTGCGAATAGATTCCCAGTCATTGGCTAAAATAACCTGATTAGTATCGAGATTAAATTGATCGCGACAGAGACGGAGTTTTTCAGGGGAGGAGTCAACGATCGCCACCACTTGTGCTGAGGGATGTTGATCAAAATGACGGACGAAATGCACTCCCCAACGTCCTACCCCTAAAATAGCGATTCCTGTGGACATTTTGCTTACTGAGATAAATCAATCTAGTTTATCTTAAAAGAATTAGGCGCAATTGTTAATTGATTCTGAGAACTGGGAGGGATTATGTTAAAGTTTTTTATCGATCGAGGGGGAACTTTTACCGATATCGTGGCGATAATCGATCGACCAGAAATTATTGAACGACTAGCTAGAGATACCGCTAGATTTCTGATTGTTCCCCTTGCTGATCAACAGTGGATTGTTCTTTATAAACTGCTCTCGGAAAATCCCGAAAAATACCCAGATGCAGTCATTCAAGGGATTAAAGATATTAGCGGTTCCCTAGATAACATCGAAGTGATTAAAATGGGAACAACGGTAGCCACCAATGCGCTGTTAGAAAGAAAGGGAGAGCGCACGGTTTTGTTAATCACCAAAGGGTTTAAAGATGCCTTGAGAATTGGCTATCAAAATCGCCCCGATATTTTTGCTCGTCAAATTATTCTTCCTTCTTTATTATACGAACAAGTTATCGAAGTGGCCGAACGCTACGACAGTCAAGGACAGGAATTAATCGCCGTTAATCCCACCCAAGTTAAAGCCGATTTAATACCAGTTTATCAAGCGGGTATCCGAAGTTGTGCGATTGTTTTTATGCACAGTTATCATTATCCAGACCACGAAAAACAAGTGGCAGCTATTGCCAAAGAAATCGGCTTTACTCACCTAGCTATTTCCCATCAAGTCAGTCCTTTAATGAAACTGGTATCCCGGGGAGATACCACGGTAGTTTCCGCCTATCTATCGCCAATTTTACGCCGCTATATTGATAGTATTAGCCAGCAATTACCGAAGACTAGCTTACTATTTATGAAATCCGATGGCGGTTTAGTAACCGCCGATAAATTTCAGGGCAAAGATAGCATTTTATCCGGTCCTGCGGGGGGAATAGTTGGGGCAGTACAAACCAGTTTAAGGGCGGGATTTAGCAAAATTATCAGTTTTGATATGGGAGGAACTAGCACCGATGTTTCTCATTTTCAAGGGGAATACGAGCGGCAAACAGATAATGAAATTGCTGGCGTAAGAATGCGAGCGCCGATGTTAAGTATTCACACCGTGGCTGCTGGTGGAGGTTCGATTTTAGTCTATGATGGTTATCGTTTTCGGGTTGGGCCGGAAAGTGCCGGAGCTAATCCAGGACCTGCCTGTTATCGACGGGGTGGACCATTAACAATTACCGATGCTAATGTTCTGTTAGGAAAAATTCAAGCTGCCTATTTTCCTACTATTTTTGGACAGGAAGAAAGTTTACCCCTAGATAGAGAGATTGTGCTGACAAAATTTCACGAATTAGCGACAACAATGGGTGGTAATAATAGTCCTGAACTGCTGGCTGCGGGGTTTATTCAAATTGCCGTGGAAAATATGGCTAATGCGATTAAAAAAATCTCTCTGCAAAAGGGTTATGATCTCAGTGATTATACTCTTTGTACCTTTGGCGGTGCCGGGGGTCAAGTGGCTTGTTTAATTGCCGATACTCTGGGAATGAAAAGCATTTTTCTCCATCCCTACGCTGGAGTTTTAAGCGCCTACGGCATGGGTTTGGCCGATTTGAGGGTAATTAAAGAAAAAGCGATCGAACAGCCGTTAAATGCCGATTTAATCGGGCAGTTACCCACGGAAATGAACGAATTAGAAGTTTTAGCGGGTCGGGAATTAGAGGGTTATAATCAGGTGCGGCAGCAAGTCAGTTTAAAATATCAAGGCAGTGATGCCACTTTAGCGGTTAGTTTTAGCGATCAAATGCATCAGGATTTTGAACGGGAACATCAAAGACGTTATGGGTTTAAGCAAGAACAAAAAGCTTTAATTGTTGAGTCCATCGCCGTGGAATTGATTGAGACTATGGACAGTCCCCAAGAAGCAATTTTAACTCGCACCCGTCCCATGGGAGAATTACCTCCTATCCTCGATCGAGTAGCGGTTTTTATGGCTAATCAATGGCGGGAAACGCCAATTTATCAGCGTTCAGATCTGCAACCTTTTGATTGTCTGGCAGGACCGGCAATTATTATCGAAAAAATTAGCACGATTGTGATTGAACCGGGTTGGATAGCCAAATTAACGGAGAAAAATCATTTAATTCTCTCCAAAGCTTAACTAATTGAACTACATAGAAATATCTACGGCAGTTATCCTAAGTAGTCGTGCAAAATTAATTTCCTAGTGAAGATAGGCAAGAGGTGGTTAGATATGTGTAATTAATTTTGCCTAGGTACTTAATTGATCAATTCTCATTTCGCCGAGGTATTTACGGAGACAGGGAGAAAAAACCTCATAAATCAGGGTAAGGGGTTGACGAGCGTGCCAAAATAGGTAATGACGACCCCAAAATGTTCCTTTTTCCCCAAAAGCTATTTCTAATTCTGGGGAATGACCGTAATAAGGAGGCGCGAGTTGGCCATGGGGTAAACCTTGTTTAACATCGGTTTCGTCTCCTTGCCAGAGAGGGGAGAGGGGGTACCAACGACGATTAAGCAGGGGTTTTTCTTGGGGGCGGAGGATAGCAGTCAAGGTTTGTTACAAAACTTTAAGTACCTAAGCAAAATTAACTACACATATCTAACCACCTCTTGCCTCCTGCCTTTTGCCTTTTGCCTATCTTGACTAGGAAATTAATTTTGCACGACTACTTATGATTTTTTCATTAGTCATAACACGGGATTTTTGTCTGCTGGTGATAAAAGCGATCGCCTTGCGCCAATCCTCTCTAACTTTTTGGTTAGCAGATGCACTCTTGCCAAAGGAGATCGGCTATTTCGATCTTAACGATAAAAAGGGATCAAGATCTGGAGGAGTTTTTGTAATCTTCTCAGGGCAATTAATTGTCGAATCTTGGGATTAATTTGAGGGGGATAAATGCTGGTGGCTAATTGTTCTTCCAGTAAGGCATATTCTGCCGCATTTAGGGGTTGATTATCCAAGGGCGATCGAGCCGAGGTGATAATTTCTGCTCGTAAAACTTCTTCGGGAATATCTTCAGGAGCGGGCAAAGCAAGGGCTTTTAGGGGCGATAAGAAACCGATCGAGATGAGGATGATAATTTTGGTTGTTCGCTGCATTTAATTTAAACCGGGGGGCAATTTTTCTCGACACTGTTGATGAATTTCCCCGATTCTAGCAAACAACCAGGGATATTTTTGACAATAACTGGGAATTAGAGCCAGAGGACTGAGTAGGGCAGTGGCGGCAATATCGGCTACACTTAATTTATCTCCCACCAAATAGTCCTGATTTTGCCAATATTCTAGAATCTTAAGGGCATTTTCTAGGCGCTCTTCCGCTAATTTTACCCTTGCTGGGGTGATTTTATATTGTTGTCGCACGATTTTAATAATTATTTGACTACCCAGGGAAGGATCGATCGCTTTTCCCTCTCCGGCGCGATAATTATAATAGACAAATCTAGTGGCTACTCCAATACTTTCATCTAACCAATCCTCTAGTAACCAAGCTTGATTTTTCTCCTTTTCCCCAGGGGGAATAAAAGAGGGGACAGGAACTACTTTTTCTAAATATCTGAAAATGGCAGTAGAATCGGCAATAATCTCATCTGCTGCCATTAAAACGGGGACAGTGGTTAACCCTTTGGTTAGGGGCCTGAGTTTGAGAATATGTAGTCCGGGGGTGAGATTTTCTACTTGGTAATCAATCCCCTTATAACCTAGAGCTAAACGAGCTTTGCGACAGTAATGAGATGTGCTAAATTGAAGTAAAAGCATTAATTGTTGTTGATTGCTATAGTAGTTATCAGTTACCAGATTTGAGTTTTCAGTTAACTGTTTACTGTTTACTGTTGAATGAATTGACAATAGGTCTATACTATGAGCAAACCCCCCCTTTTTTCGCCTGTTTCTCCTGCTTATGCGACTAATTCACTGGCAAAAGATCCCTGGTTAGCTGTCAATCTCTCGATGTTCTTCCCCGGCTTGGGACAATGGTATGCTAACAAAAACCAAAAAGCAACCATTTGGGCGATCGCTCAAGTCATATTAATAATTGTGACAATTTGGTCAATTTTTAGCCCCAATGGCCCTGTAAGCTGGGGATTAGGGGGAATAGTGGCTCTGGTTATCGTTTACATTAGCAATATTTTTGACGCTCACTGGACTGTTTATGATTCCAGACAGAATAACAGCTTAGAGAAAATTCCCCGGAAACAAAAAAACCCATGGTTTGCCGTCTTCGCTAACCGGATTATGCCAGGTTTGGGGCAATTGTACGCTGACAAGGTGAGCTTAGGGATAATTTTTCTGACTATATCCCAGATTAGCCTGAAAATGGAACATTTTTTGACTAATATCCTCTTTCTTACCCCTTTAATTACAGCGATCGCTATTTATCATGTTTATCACAGTTTCCCCGATCAATTCCATCCCTATCGTCACACCTATCGTTCCATTTTGGCGCTGATGGTGGGAGTGATTTTTACTTGGGGAATTATCTGTAATTATTTTCCCGATTGGTTACATCAAAAAATAGAATTTTTCCAGATTCCGAGCGAATCCATGCTACCTACCCTCGCAATAGGTGATCGCATTTTCGTCAGTCAATCTAGTAATTATCAAGCGAAAAGAGGCGATATAATTGTTTTTAGAACTCCCGAAAAAATTAGGCAACTAGAGCCTAAGTCTGGAGATTTTTTTATCAAACGAGTCATCGCTATTGCCGGAGATACCATTGAAATCCGCAGGGGTAAAGTTTATCTCAACCGGCAAGTTATCGAGGAACCCCACACCGCCGAGTTAGCCAATTATGAAATAGAATTTATGACTGTACCCCCAAAAACTCTGTTTGTTTTGGGAGATAATCGTAACCATAGTTTTGATTCCCATGCTTGGGGTTTTTTGCCAGAAAGTTATATCGTTGGTCAAGCCTATAAAGTTTACTGGCCCCTCGATCGTGTCCAGTCTTTGCTATGATAGGGATGACTATTGATTTTCAGCTATCTTCAAGGGGTAATTTTAGTCCTATCTACTTATTAGCGAGGAAAAACCTAACCAGAAGAATTTTTAGGTGAATCCTAATTGAGATGGGAGTCTTTGGGAATAACATCCAAACCGAGGAGAACCTTTTGGGTATTGGACATATCACCGATAATTCTTTGTAGGGGTGGGGGAAGTTGTTTGACTAAAGTAGGAGTTACGAGAATTTTATCCTGTTCCGCTAATTGGGGCTGTTCGAGAACATCAATTATTTCTACCGTATAAAGATCGGATAACTCCTCACGACAGATACGAAAAATATTGGCGATCGCCCTCTGGGATTTACTTGAATCACCCATAATGTAGAGTTTGAGAAGATATTGACTCATGATTGCGTGTTATTGAACAGTTTAATGTTGCTGAGACCGATATAGTATTTACGATAGAAAGAGACGAGATAACCCATCAATTCCAAGACCATGAGACGACCTTCGCTAACGTAGGCCTGTGCTTTGGCCAGGGTGACATCCTGATTTTTTTGGCGTAGGGTGGTAGTATGAATGTCCACCACATCACGAGGACTAGCTTTTAAGAATCCTAGCTTATTGGCCAAGCTTCGCAGTCGTTCCGATAGATTATGTTCCACTTTATATGCTTGTTCTTCTAAAGCTAAATCTAATAACTCTCCGTAATTTTGGACTAATTCTTGAAAAATATCGGGAATACTCTGCCTTATTGCCTCAGAACCGAACATTTTCGCCGTGATGCTAGTTTGTCCTCCCTTGATTAACTGTTCCAGTTCGCGAAATTCTTCTTCTTGTTGTTGATGTTTAAGATTGAGGATATATTGCTGACGCTCGATCGCCACACGAATTTGATAGACTAAAAGACTACTATCGATATTATTTAATTGAATATAACCATCAGCACCCAGTTGAAAGGCTTTAACGACTAATTTCTCATCATTGCTAGTAGTT
This sequence comes from Microcystis aeruginosa W13-11, assembly GCA_009995705.1. Classification (GTDB taxonomy): domain Bacteria; phylum Cyanobacteriota; class Cyanobacteriia; order Cyanobacteriales; family Microcystaceae; genus Microcystis; species Microcystis aeruginosa_F. The sequence continues at coordinate 8,006 of JAADBR010000127.1, read as the reverse complement.
TGAACCACTATCGGTATAGCAGCGGCTAATTCTCTGGTTTTGACTAGAATATTTAAACCGGGGGGGACGGAGATTTCCAAGCTTAAGAGGATGAGATCAAATTTCTCCCCTGCCAGTTTTTCGCCAGTTTCCTCTAGATCCTGAGCTTGGGTGAGGGTAAAAGTCAACCCCTCAGCCAGAGAACATTGGGGGGCTTTTAACAGCAATCTCTGGATTAATTTAACAGTTGTCGGTTCGTCCTCTATCAATAAAATTCTACAGAGGTCCCTAGTCATACTAAATTCTGTTTAAAAAGCATAGGAGAGTGGGGAGATGGGAGAGGGTATTAAAACTGTATATTAACGCTTTAAGAGCCATGGCTGAGAATTATTAGTTATTTGCCCTAAAATAGCCAAAATTTCCTCGTACACACTTGATAATTCTTCTCCTGTTTGGGCAAAATCTAACCATGTTTATCAAATGCGGCTTGGTATCTAAGTTTACGCCATGTCTCCGCTAGATTAGCGCAAACAGAACGAGAATACCGTCGAATTTGGTCAGTTAGAGCATATTTTTCTTCTTTAGGAAAACTTTTCGACAATTGAAAAATTTTCATGGCTGCACAGAAGGCTTTTTGATAGGACTTCCAATCTTTATGGCTTCTAATTGGCTCAGTTGACATTTTTCGCTGCACTTAAGCTTCTAGCTAAATTATATATCTCCTGTGCTTTTTGTCAAAAAAACTTTTTTTTTGCAATAAAACTACACAAAAAAAAGATCATCGTTGTGGGTGAAATTGACTGATTTACCCGTCTTAATTAGGATCACTTTCTAGGTGTGGCAAGGGTTTCAACTATTGATGCTCAAAAAAGCACACAATAGCCCACTATGAAATTCTATCAAATCGCTGTTACCATTACAACATCGTTGTTAAATAAAAATCTTTCTCAATAAATTCTTAAGAATTTGTAAATATTGCGGAATGTTAATTTAAATATTCTCAAGTTTTTGCCTTCAATAAATAATTTTTGCTTATCTTTGTCCAACATTGGGTTAGAAGTCAGTTATCAGTTATCAGATGTGAGTTTTCAGTTCACTGATTACTGTTTACTGATCACTGAAAAAAGCTTCTCCCCACACCCCACTTCCGTCTCCTATTTTGACCCGATTCGGCGAATCGCCACCACTGCCGGCCGGGGAGATTGATTAACTTGACCACTGGGCCAATTCGACCCTAGCGGTACTTGTCGCATTTGTTCAAATTCCTGTCCATTAGTAGTTTTCAGGGCAAATTTACGGTTTTCAAAGGCCAAATCCCGACGAACTCCCCCCGCTTCCCCCGGATGTTGTACTGCCAAAAATAACGTCTCTTGGTCGGGAGTAAAATACAATCCCGTTAATTCCGCATCCATGGGAGCGATAGCAAAAGGATAGGGATGCTCTTGACCCTTGGTAAACACCCAAGCGCTATTATTGCCAAAAATCCCCAATAAATCCCGTTGACTAACCGGAACCCCTTGGGGATAACGAGTTTTCATCTCTCGATTTAACCCACTCGTGGAAATATCGCTAACCATCCAGAGATTTCCCTGTTGATCGAAAGCGAGGTTATCGGGATTAGAAAAACCCTCACCCTTCTCTGTCGGTTCCCCTCCATAAGCGACCACATCCCAACGAAAAGTTAAGGAAGCAGCATCGTTATTATCTTCCCTTAAGCTGATAATCCAACCAAATTCGTAAGGGATTTCGCCATTTGGCCCCTTAAATATCTCCCTATCGGCTCCTCCCTCCGCTTCACTGGGACTACCAGAGGTAAAGGTTATATATAAAGTGCCATTCTCGTCCACTTCCGTATCTTCCGGGCGACCAGTACAAGTGACCCCAACGGCGTTAGCGGCAAAATGAGCATCGATGAGAATTGCTCCCTGTTTTTGCGTCGGATTACCTTCATACAGGTCCGCGAGGGTCTTATATTTAGCTTTGTAGGCGAGAATCTCCCCATCGTCCTTAAATAGCAGTAGTTTAGTCTCATTGACCGTTCTTTCGGGATTCGGCAGAGCTACCACCCCATCCCCGCGACTAGCGGCAATTTGACTCGGTAGGACGGGATTTATCTCCGTGTCGGGATTTAAGGGTATCCAATAACCGGTTTTATCGGGGTTGAATTTTGCCCCGTAGAGCATTCCTTTTTCTAGGAGTTTTGAGTTATTTTTCTGCTTAATATCGCTAATTTTGCCCTCGGAAACGAATTTATACACATGACCGCCTCTGCGATCGCATCCTGAATAAACCGCCAAGGATTGCCCCGTTTGAGCGAGAAAAGCGACTGCTTCATGGCGAAAACGCCCTAACCAAGTGTGTTTTGTGCCGTAATCGTCGGGATTGGCAGGATCCACCTCCACCATCCAACCGTATTTATTCCCAGCTAACCCAAAAACGTTACCCCGGCCATCCACTTCCCCACTATTGAGAATAAAGGGGGTAGTATCGGGATGCAAAGAGGAACCGTCTCTTAACACTACCTCCGTCACTTGGTCTTGAAAGTTCTCCTCGGCACTAAATACGGTTCCCCAAGGAGTTGTTCCCCCGGCGCAATTTTGAAATGTTCCGATAATTTTTGCCCCTAATCCGTCATCGTAGCCAAGTTTATTGGTTTTGGTAAAAATTGCTACAGCAGGACCGGTCACTTTCAGGTAGTGACCGTCCCTTAGTCCAGAAATACCGGTAATGCGGCGATCGGCTTTACTATAGGTACGTTGCCATTTTCCCGTTTGATCTTTAGCTAAGGAAATTACGCCAATTCCCTGATCAATTAGGCCTTCTAGGGAGATTTCCTCGATTTTTGCCTTTAAGCTGGCATCTTGCAGGTTATAGGCGGCAATTTCCCCCTTTTCGTTCGTTTTTTCCCGTACTTCCTTGACGGGTAGGGTTTTACCGATCACTTGTTCAAAGGTTTGTAGCCAAGTACGACCACTGATATATTCAAAATTAACGGTTAGATAACCTTGACCCGGACTGGTTTCGATAAAAGATAGATAATCATTGTTATAACCGAAACGGGAATCACCCACTTTATCCCCCCACTGTGCCAGCACATCGTAGGTGAATCCTTGGGGAAGAACGAGATCATCTAGGACTTTATAGGTTTGATAGGCATTTTTTTGGCTTTCATCGCTCATACCGTCAATTTTTAAGGGAATTGGCAGTTTGACTGGAGAAAAGTTTAACCCGAAACCATTGGCAGCGATCACAGGACTGCTAATCAGAGAGGAATATTTTTTCTCTTGCAGACTGAAAAAAGAAACACTGGCAGTGGCAGTTAAAAAGGTGAGGAAATTACGGCGAGAAATACTCATATTTTCAGGGATAAAGTCAAAACTGGTGTTCAGACCTTGATTAGGTTAAATTTTATTACAGACACTTCACATAGGTATTATATATTATCCAAGTTATGACTAAGTTAACAGCCAGTTAAAAGTAATCAGTAAACAGTAATCGGTGCCAAGACAGCAGAAAACTGCCATTTAATACCGCTCACCTAAAATTCAAATCGGATAACTGAAAACTGAATAGGGGTTTAGCAAATGTCTAACGAAACTGTAACTTATTCCCTAGAAGCCGTTCTGACAAGGATTGAGGGAAAAATCGATAACTTACAAAGAGATGTTACTCAAAAATTCGACAAAATCGATGAACGTCTCACAAAATTAGAAATCGGACAAGCAGAACTCAAGGGAGAGTTAAAAGGAGATATTAAAGCTTTAGATGAGCGATTGACCACGGAAATCAAGGGATTAACGGCACTGGTTGCCTATCAGGAATTTACTAGCCGGGGAATTCTCATCGCTTTAGTCGTCGCCATTTTGGGTGGTGCGGCTAAACTTTTTGGTTTTTTTCCTAATCCCTAGAAGTGGCTATTAGGCATGGCTAGGAGCAAGATTAATGTCATTAATATTTTGATAAAATTCCCTGTAAAAAAGCGGTAGTTTTTAAATCAATCCCTGTAATTGCCGTGCCAACAACTACCGAATATGCACCAACTTCTAGGGCTTTTTTTGCTTCTTTTGGAGTCGATATTCCTCCTTCACAGATAACAGGAACTGACAACTTATTAACTAATTCTTCTAGGAAAGAAAAACTCGGCGGCGGCAGCTGTTTAGTGGCTTCTGTGTAACCGTAAAGAGTTGTACCGACAATATCAGCACCAGCTGCCACGGCATAAATAGCACTTTCGATCGAGTCTATATCTGCCATAACTAATTTACCAGTTTCCTGATGAATACGATCGATAATTGTGGCTAAATTTTCATCATCGGGGCGCTTTCTGGGGGTAGCATCCAAGGCAATTATATCGGCACCCGCATCGGCAATGGCGAGAGCATCTTGATATTTGGGAGTAATATATACCGAACAATCGCGATAATTGCGTTTCCAGAGTCCAATTATTGGTATATCTGGCAACTGTTGACGGGTGGCTTTCAGATGAGCGGGACTATCAATTCTTACCCCACAAGCACCCCTATCCACGCAAGCATGAGCCATGGCAGCAATAATTATAGGATCGTGCAGAGATGACTCTACTGGCGCTTGACAGGAGACGATTAAACCCGATTTTAAGGTTTCTATTCTCATAAATTGGGGTGTGGGGTGTGGGGTGTAGGGAGAAGCTTTTTTCAGTGATCAGTAAACAGTAAACAGTAATCAGTGAACTGAAAACTCACATCTGATAACTGATAACTGATAACTGACTCCAGCAACAAACTTTTTGCCGTAAACCTTACTTATAAGCAGCAATACACTGTTCAACTAAAGCGGTTACTGCGTCCACATCTTTCCAAGCGAGAATTTCTGTGACTTTTTTCTCTAGATTCTTATAGGTTTTGAAAAACTCGGCGATTTCCTCCAAGCGATGGGGAGAGACATCTTTAAGAGATTTTACCTCTGCATAACGGGGATCCTTAGCGGGAACACAGAGAATTTTTTCATCGCGATCACCACCATCGATCATTTCTAGCATACCAATGGGACGCGCCGTAATCACACAGCCGGGGAAAGTAGGCTGATCCATGATCACCATACCATCTAAAGGATCGCCGTCATCGGCGAGGGTATTGGGAACAAAACCATAATCACAGGGATATTGTACCGAAGAATAGAGAACGCGATCGAGAGCAAAGGCGTTTAAATCCTTATCAAACTCGTATTTATTCTTACTACCGGCGGTAATTTCCACTAAAACGTTAATTAAACCGGGTTTCGGTTGGGCAGGAATGCGCGATAAATCCACAAGCTTTCTCCAAATACAAGACAATAGCGCCTTTAGAGTCACCTAAAAGCGCAAGCAAAATTAAAAGACACTTTGATTGACTCCGATCCAAATTCTACCCATAAGGGGGATCGGGACGAAGAAAAAAATTTTATCTTGGCAATCGTCTATCTCAATTCTGTCACCTCATTTGCCTCGTTAGGGAGTAGGATGTGTTACCGGTAAGGGGTTCTTCGGTATAGTTAGGCGTGGAGTTATATCCAATCGCTAACAAGGGTAACGTTAGGGTCAGAATTGCGATCATGGTTCCGAGTAAATTGGCCCACCTATGACTAGGAGGTTCGGAAGTCTTCCCTGACGGGTTGCTTGATTCCATAAAGGGGTCGTGTTGAACTCGACAAGTAAAGAATACGAGAGATGCATAGAGTAGTCAGCCATTGGCCTCGAGCTTTTGGCAAATTACTGCTATTTTTTGCTTTTGAGCTCGGTTAACGTCTCGTTAAAAAGCGAAACATTAACAGCAATACTCTCCCTACTAATTATATTTTACCAATTCTTTTCCAAGAGTTCACTCTGATACTTTTCTTGACGATCTCTCCAGATCATGGTCTGTTGGTGTTTGTCCATGTCATACTATAGCGTTTTTCAGTCTGCTGAGGTACAAAATTTATGGGTTTTAGGCAAAAGGGAAGAAAAATAGATGTACCTCACTAGCTTAGGAAATGCTATAAATCAGTTTTTAATAATTGGATTTAGTATCAATCCACAAAAAAAATGTCTGAAAAGCCCAAATATTAAGCGATTCAAACATTTTCTCATTGCAATCGGAGGGTGATATTGACTTTATGTCTTAACTTCGAGCTTACGATAGAAACCTAGCTGTTAATGTAGCGTATTTAACCAAAACATCGATTTTTTGCTGATTTATCGGGATAGACAATCACCTTTTCTTAGAAATTATCCGAGTTTAGAGACAATCGGTTAGCTAATCTCCCAATAAGCTAGGTTTCAGAGACCAGTAAGGCATCCTCAAGCCTTGATTTGTCCTTACTTGTCATGGACAGCGATCAGGGCAAGTGGGGTCAATCTACCAATGTTTACATCATAACTCGATCGAGGGAGAAAAGCCAAGAACCTGCGAGAAAACTGCCGATTTATCCCAGCCAAGATTACTGCTCAGATCGGCCTAGATGATGCCGTCAGTCATTCTTCAGCGAGAAACCACCCCGCTAGAGGATTCCGATTCTAGGGGGAGAGAGGGTTTAATTATCCCGTATTTTGTCTCCTCTGGGGTCACTTGACGGATAACCTCCAAAGCTTCCTTGATCATTACTGCCATGGGAACTGCGACAATCACCCCCAGTAAACCGCCCACTCGCGCCCCCGTCAAGACCGAAACCAACACCCAAAAGGGATTTAACCCAGTGACACTGCCCAAAATCCGGGGAGCAATGCCGTTTTCGACAATTTGCTGCACCACTACAGCTACGGCTAAAACTTGCAGAGCTAAACCAATATCGCGCAAAGCTAGTAAAGCTGTCACCGTGACAATGCCTACGGTTCCCCCAAAAGGGATTAAGGCCATGGTACCAATCAAAAGGCCAAATAGGAGACCAAAAGGGACTTTAATCGATAAAAATGCCGTGACTAATCCCAGGGCCATGCAGGTGGCACAAATCACCTGGCCGACAAAGTAATTCTGAAAACTTAAGCGTAGGGTTAGGGAAAAGGGTTGTTGGACGGGTTTGGGCAACCATTGGATAATACTCCTCCAGATATCGGGACTGTGGAGAAGTAGATAAAAGGTGAGGATAATGGTTAGCAGCACATCAAGCACTCGCACCACGGTAAAAACGGTGAGATTAAGGGCTAAATTAACGCTTCTTCCCGCTAGAATTTGCAATTCTGCCCCTAAACGACTGTTAAACTGAGCGATAACACCATCGAAACTGATCGGAATCGGCAGATTCATCGTATCGATTTTGGTATCTAGTTGCATCAGTTGGCGCTGTCCCGAGTCTAACCATTCTGGCAATCTATTGACAAATTGCTGCGCTTGGGTGAAGACTAAGGGAACTAGGGTTATTCCCACGGCCACAAAAATTAAAATCGTGATCAGGGAAACCACGATCGCAGCTAAGCCCCGTTTTAATCCCTGACGTTCCAACCAAGTCACTGGATAACCCAAGAGAAAAGATAGAACGGCCGCTATCAGTAAAATAACAAATAAAGATTCAAAATAGCCAAAAATTGCCGATAATGCCCAGACATTCAGAACTATAAGTGGTGCAGCTAGAGCAATCACCAGTAAGCGAGATAGGGAATTCAGGGATTGCCACCACGTCTGAACCCAATTGCGTTTCGGGGGAACGACTTTAACTTCCACCATGAAGCCTCTTAAAAGGGTTTGTTTCAATACTTGTATTCTGACAGATCGAAGCCGAACCCGCTAACTCAACCCGGGGAAGTGGGGTGATGGGGTGTGGGATGCTGACAGGTTTAGGTTTACTACAACAACCTTATGGGTGTAACGGGGCATCCTGCCGACATTTAAGGTGAACGGCTCCGTTAGGCTGTAGATCTAGTCACTCCATACTTGACAAGACAATGCAGTTGCATTACCATCAAGAGCTAGTTTTTATGGACAAGCAGCAATTCTCATTTTAAAAAGTAACAAGTGATACAGACAGAAACAAAGCTTTAAGCAAGCTACAAAATGCGCTCCCGCGAGTGCGACTGCATCGCAGAGAAGTGAGTATAT
>JAADBR010000126.1 GCA_009995705.1 Microcystis aeruginosa W13-11 | reverse complement strand
TGTCAGGTTTTTCAGGCTTTCCCTGTCTAGTAGCGGCGGCGGTTCTTTTTGCTTCATCCTCTCAATCTACACTTTTTTCTGTTTTTGTCAATCCCCTGACCTGAATCCTTACATTACCACAAGCAGGTTAATCTGTCCGAGATTCTTTAGCTCAAGCTCTCGCAGTCCTCTACACTGGTGAATGGTAATGTTTTCTAGGCTTTTAGTCATAAACTTAGTTTAGCTAAAAAGGGTGACAAAAAACTAAGTTATCTCCTCAAATCCTTTGAAGTTTTAATGAACTTCTAGTTATCAGCTTTTTCCTATCTCCTGTCTCCTTTCCCTGACCACTGATGAACCGGAACTTCCTAAGTAGGTGGGTGGAATTAAATATAAGATGAACCTAGATTGGGTTGAAGTATGAAACCCAACACCAGCAAGGGTTACGCGACCGCTAACCCATCCTGCAAATAATTGTGCCTCCCTACTTATCCCTAGATAAAATTTTGCCCGCATAATTAGCGATTACTAAAAATGAGATCATTAAAAACACCGAGCAAACATTAAAGAGATAGGGGCTAATTATTTTAGATACTTTCTTTTTTTTCCGGTTTACTTGTATAAGTATCTTGAGTCAGATAGCGGATACGAGATTTCAGAAATTCAGCGACTCCATAAATTTCATCAAGACTGTCTATATTCGTGGTTGCTTCTTTACCAGTTTCGACGTTATCGGGAATACCGATTGATTTCTTGCCAGTTTTTTCATTGAAGCGCAGACGACAGACTGTTTTAGTTACTTTTCCATCTAAGTTGATACCAAAATAACTTCTAGTGTCTCTGAATTGAATGCGTGCGGTATTGATTTCTTCCCGTAGAATTGACTTAATAATGTAAAATCCTTCCAGTTCTTCCAGGGTTGTATTGATTCCATCTCCCTCTGTTCCGTCTGGTGGAGTATCTACCGGTGGTGTATCAGGGGGATTTTCCACAGGTTTTTGTCCTAAAACTTCGTTAAATTTGTCTTTGATGGTATCATTGATATACTCTTTGAGAGAACGCTTAATAATTTCTGTGAATTTTTCGACAACCGATGCAGTTCTCACTCCAGAATACACATGACTAACAAAAAACTTAACAAATTTGGGGGAAGGATCACTTAATTGCTGTGCAATCACTTTTTTAACTTCTTTTGTGTATAATAAATTGCGAGCAACATCTTCTATTTCGTCAGGATTGAAGATAGATTTAGAAAATCGTTTTAATTCGTTAACAGAAAAGTCGTCAAAGTCGAGAATGTTAAACTCAAAAAATGGCTTATCGTCCATGATATTATCCTTGACGATATCCGTATAAAACCGATAGATAATCCCATTAGTTAAAACTCCAAAGTTAGCTCCAGTTGCGTTAAAATATCGATGCAGTTGGGAACTATGTTTAGGATGCTCAAGATTTTGATGACAACTTTTACATTCCATCAAAATAATCGGTTGATTGTCCAAACAAATAGCATAATCTACTTTTTCCCCTTTTAATCCAGTTAAATCGGCACTATATTCGGGGTGAACTTCCATGGGATTGAACACATCGTAACCCCATGCTTGCAAAAAAGGCATAATAAAAGCTGTTTTGGTTGCCTGTTCGTTTTGGATTTGAGAACGAGAGGTTTCAACTTTTTGGGCAATTGCTTTGAGTTTATCGATTTCCATGATAGCCTCATTATCTAGGATGTTTGGGTTCTCAGCCTAACCATAATTTAACCTTTTTTTACCTCAGGGTCAAGCATTTTTGACTGTCATCATCATTGATTCACAAATATTTACACTAATCAACTGCATCTTTTGTGCTATCATTTCTAGGAACGGGTTATTTTAAATAATGTCTCCATTTGATCAAAGACAATGCTTGCTTTAGAACAGCTTTATGAAAAAGAATATGATCGCTGGTTAAGTGAGACGATCGAGTTATTAAAAAATCGCCAGTTTGATCGGGTAGATTACGAACATTTAATCGAGGAGTTGGCAGCTTGGGGACGAAGGGAAAAAACTGCTGTTAAAAGTTTAAGTTTACAAATAATAATCCATCTCCTACTCTATCAATTTTGGACGACAGAAAGAGAAAGAAATAGTAATCATTGGGCGGCAGAGATTATCACTTGTCGAGTACAATTAGAAGATAAGCTCACCACCAATTTAAGCAAATTTCTAGAACTAGATTTAGGGAATATCTATGAAAACGCTCGCTTAATTACCGAAAAAAAGACAGGATTAAAAAATTTACCGATAATTTGTCCCTACTCTCTGAGACAAATTCTTGAGAAACAGTGGTTTCCCGATACAGATAATCAATAAACTCTCAAAAATATGGACTCTCACAACAGTGAACCGATTATAATTGCCGAAGCGGTGGAAAAATGGTACGATAACCGCTTTCATGCTTTGCGGGGAGTCAATCTCACCGTTAATAAACAGGAAGTTGTCGTGATTATGGGGCCGTCCGGTTCAGGAAAATCCACCTTTATTCGCACTTTTAACGGGTTGGAATCCTATCAAAAAGGTCGCATTATTATTGACGGAATAACTGTGTCCCACAACCTGAAAAATATCGAGGCAATCCGTCAGGAAGTCGGGATGGTTTTTCAACAATTTAACCTCTTTCCCCATCTGACGGTATTAGATAATGTCACCCTCGGACCCTTGTGGGTGCGCGGTTGCAAAAAAGCGCAAGCGGAGGAAATAGCGAGAAAACTCCTCGAAAAAGTTGGTATTCTCGAACAAGCGCTTAAATATCCCCCTCAGTTATCGGGAGGACAACAGCAGCGGGTGGCAATCGTTCGCGCTTTGGCCATGCAGCCGAAAGTGATGTTATTCGATGAACCGACCTCAGCTTTAGACCCAGAAATGGTGCGAGAAGTTTTGGAAACGATGCAAAGTTTAGCCAAATCGGGGATGACCATGGTTTGTGTCACCCACGAGGTAGGATTCGCGCGAGAAGTGGCCGATCGAGTGGTATTTATGGATCAGGGTTTAATTTTGGAAATTGCCCCCCCAGCAGAATTTTTTAATCATCCCCAATCCGATCGAACTCAGCAATTTTTAGCAAAAATTCTTTGATTTTCCATGACTTGATGAGGCTGCATCTCAATTTTATCGAAATATCTATATTGCATTTGGGCGCACGCGATGCGCCCCTACCATTGCTGCGATAATATTATTGTCGGGGTGAATTGCCTTCGCCCTCTTTGAATAACTTCTGCTGCTCACCTATATGTGAGAGAAAGTCACACATAGGAGATGCAGCTCTTGATCATTAAACCATCTCTTTTTCTGCTTCTACCTCCACTAAAAGGGGAACGAGATTTTCATTTAAACGACCGGCTCGAATTAATTCTGCATAGGTATTAGCTTCGATATCGAGTAAAGTATCTTGAAATTGTTCGGCTACCACATCTTTTAATTGTGGGTGTTCCTGTAGTAATTTTTGCAACTGATCCCCCAAGGACTTTAATTGTCCTTCCACCAGAGTTTTTTTGTCGCGATAAAATTCGGGATCGATATCGGGAAAACGTTCTGGTTTTTGCAGATAATTAGACACCCTAGTTAAAGCAATTTGACGAGCAATTAAGGCCGAATATTCGGTGCGAATCGGTTGATCACCAATCAGATCGAGGAAATTTAACAGCCATTGTATAGATAATCCTTGCACCAATAAAGTAAATAAAACCACCCCAAAAACCACGTCAATAATTTCTTGACGGTAGGGGATAGACGTGGGAACACTTAACGCTAGGGCGATCGAAACCGAACCGCGCAATCCTCCCCACCATAACACCGTTCTTTCCTTGAAACTGATCTGATTACCCGTAATTAGGTTACTAATTCCCCCTAGTCCAAAAATTGAGAACAGACGGGAAACCACCATAGCGGCGATCGCTATTAAAATCCCGGTTAAGTGACTACCAAGACTCTCAAAACGAGTTTGATCGCCGATCAATAAAAAGATGATGGAATTGACAAAAAAGGCGATAAATTCCCAAAATTCGCTAACTACCAGGCGCGTGCGGGGACTCATACCAATGCGCGAACCGAGATTACCGAGAATAATCCCGACAATTACCACCCCAATCACACCAGATCCGCCTAATTTTTCCGTGACGAGATAGGTTCCATAGGCAGAAACTAGAGTAAGAGACTGTTCCACAAAAGGCAAATCGAAGCGTTGGGTAAGGTAGGAAATGCCGAAACCGATCACGCAACCGACACCGATCCCAATCCCCACAAAGGTGCAGAAACGAGCGATCGTCACGGGAATTGAGAAGGTATCGACTCCCAAAGGAATACCCACCAAGAGGACGAAAGCGACCACAGCGACCCCATCATTAAAGAGACTTTCCCCTTCCATCAGGATCGTCAGTTTTTTACTGGCCCCCAATTCTTTAAATAGGGCAATTACAGAGACGGGATCGGTGGCAGCTAGGGCAGCCCCCAACAGAAACGCGATCGATAGGGGTAAATTAGCAAAGATATGTAGGGGATAGGCGACTCCCAAAACGGAGATAATCACCCCGATAACGGCAAAAAGGACGATAGTAACCCAATATTCCTTTAATTTAGCCCAAGGAATATTCCAGGCAGCTTCAAAAAGGAGGGGAGGCAGAAAAATTTCCAGGATTAATTCCGGGGAAAGATTAACTAGACGCAAATCTAAAAAAGCTAAACCCATACCGACAATAACTAACAGCAGGGTGTAGGGAATTTTGCGGAGGAAGGCAATGGTTCTCGATAAAGTGGCGACACTCAAGGAAATGGTCAAAACTAGCAGGAATTGCTCTAAATTATGAGCGATCGCTTCGTTAGCAGTAGATTCTAGACTCATTATTTTTAGTTATCAGTTAGCAGTTATCAGTTGTTTAGTAATCAGCCGTCAGCCTTTTCAGTGATTAGGTATCAATTCTCAGATTAGATTTTTCAGTTAACAGTATTAAGTGGCAATTACGGAGCTTTCTTTTCACTGATTACTGATTACTGATCACTGAAAAAGTCTCCTAACATCCTAGTCATTCCCAGACTGAGGAGAGATTTTCAAAGAGGAAATGGCCCCTTCTTCTATGGGGGTTTCTGATGTATTTCTTTCCCCACCCAGAGAGGGGGTTTTACTATTGCCAGAACCGCCACCTTTGGGGGGTTTCGAGGAGAGGAATCGGGCTTCGAACTGTTTGATCAGCACATACAACACCGGGACAAGAAATAAACTCAACACCGTGGAAATCAGATAACCGCCTAGGATTGCAGTTCCCAGGGACCAACGACTCATCGCTCCGGCGCCAGAAGCGATAACCAAGGGTAAGAAACCGACTAAACCGGAAATGGCCGTCATCAGAATCGGTCTTAAGCGTTCCGTCGAGGCCCGGGCTGCCGCATCGGGAATACTTAAACCCAAAGTACGGGACTGGTTAGCGAATTCCACGATTAAAATCGCATTTTTTGCCGCTAAACCAATTAACATGACCAAAGCCACCTGAGCATAGATATTATTATTCACCGTCGGGAAGAGACTCCCCACTTGTAGGAAATTCGCCCGCAACAGTAGGGCCCCCATGGCACCCAGGATCGCTAGGGGAACGGTAATCATGATGATAATCGGGTCAATGTAGCTTTCGTACTGGGCCGCGAGGACAAGGAAAACCACGATAAAGGCTAATCCGAAGATCACTGGGGCAGCCCCGGCGGAAGTTTTTTCTTGGAAGGCTGTACCCGTCCAAGCGTAACCGAAACCGGGCTGCAGGACTTTCCGACAGACATCTTCCATCACTGCGATCGCCTGTCCCGTACTAAAACCGGGGGCGGGACTACCCTGAACGTTAATCGAGGGATAGAGGTTAAAGTTAGTGATAATCGGTGGATAGGTGAAGCGTTTGACGCTAACTAAACCCGATAGGGGAATATTGGCCCCTGTACGGGAACGGACGTAAAGACGGTTAATATCTTCGGGATTAGAACGATAATCCGCTTCTGCTTGGGCAAAGACCCGATACAAGCGATCGCCTAAGACGAATTGATTGACGAAGTTGGAACCGAGATAGGTTTGCAGGGTACCGAAAACGGCCTGCATATCGACGTTTTGGGCCTGTAGCTGGTTGCGATTGATGGAAAGTTCCAGCATCGGCGTGTCGGTGGTAAATTGGGTGAAAATTCCCGATAATTCCGGTCTTTTTCGGGCTTCGGCCATGACGTTATTAGCGTTGGCAATCAAAGCGTCCATGGGGAAAGAAGCGCGGTTTTGGATAAATAGCTCGAAACCGCCGGTAGAACTTAATCCATCCACAGGGGGGGCATTAACGGCGAAAGCGCGAGCATCTCGGATTTTAGTGGCTAATTGTCGGTTAATTTTCCTGAGAATGCCAAAAACTGATTTATCTTCCCCGGGCCGTTCCGACCATTCTTTTAACTTGACAAAAAATAGCCCTTGGTTGCTGCCACTTCCGGCAAAACTAAAGCCCGCCATACCGACAAAGTGTTCCACTTCTTCGATATCGGCGAGAATTTCTTCGTTAATCTGACGGATAACCTGGTCGGTGTAGCGCAGGGAAACCCCGGGGGGTGCTTGCACCAAAACGAAGGCATAACCTTGGTCTTCTTCGGGGATAAAACCCTGGGGAGTGGTGTTGTAACTCCAAGCTGTGAGAAAGAGGGCGGCGATAAAGAAGGGTAGGACCAGAAAGCGAACTCGGATCAGAAATTCGATCGAGCGTCGATAACCCTCTTTAACTGCGTTGAAACCCCGATTAAAGCCCTCGAAAAACAGTCCCAAGGGTCCGCGGGTGCCTTGGGGCGGTTTCATGATAATCGCCGACATGGTGGGGGAAAAACTGAGGGCGTTAAAGGTGGAGATCAGAATTGAAGCGGAGATGATCACGGCAAATTGTCGATAAACGATCCCCACCGTACCGGGGAAGAAGGTGACGGGAATAAAAACCGCAAATAGTACAAGAGAACTGGCAATCACCGCCGAGGTTAACTCACCCATGGCATCGAGGGCAGCTTGAAATGGCCGCATTCCCTGTCGTAATTTTTCCGATACCGCCTCTACAACCACGATCCCGTCGTCCACCACTAACCCGGTGGCTAGAATGACGGCAAACAAGGAGAGGTTATTGAGAGAATAGCCTAAAGCGAGGGCGACGGCCATGGTTCCGATCAAAGATACGGGAATAGCGATCGCCGGAATGATCGTGGTGCGCCAATCCTGAAGGAAGATAAAAATCACCAGAATAACCAGTAAAATCGCCTCCACCAGAGTGCCAACGGCCTCTTCCAGGGAAGCGGCGACAAAGGCGGTATTATCGAGGGTAATGGCGATATTTAACCCCGGGGGGAAACTTGGTTCTAGTTCCGCCATTTTTTCTTTTACCAGTTTGGCAGTATTCCAAGCGTTAGAACCGGGCAACTGATAGACTATATAGACGACGGCGGGGGATTTGTCGAAATAGGCGGCGGTACTGTAGTCTTCGGCTCCGATTTCTGCCCGTCCCACGTCTTTAATTCGGATCAAATCGCCATTTTCCCCGACTTTGACGACAATATTTTCCGCTTCCTCCCCAGTGGCAACCCGACCAACGGCGCGAATGGCGATCTGGTATTCCTGATCTTCGGGACTGGGATCGCCGCCAATTGTCCCCGCACCCACCTGAATATTCTGTTCTCGGATTGCTTGTACTACTTCGCCCGCCGATACACCCCTAGCGGCTAAAGCATCGGGATTAAGCCAAAAACGCAGGGCGTATTGCCTCTCCCCGATGATCGTTGTACTACCAACCCCCTCGATCCGGCGAATCTCGGCATCGATGACTCGATCGACAAAGTTACTTAGAAAGATCGTATCGTAGGGATAATTGCCCTTTTCGTCCGGTTTGGCGGAAATCCCGTAGGCAAGGGTAACGCTGGGGGATTGGGTATTGGTGGTCACCCCCTGCCGGTTCACTTCTTCCGGTAAACTAGCGGCGGCGGTACTGACGCGGTTTTGTACCAAGACTTGGGCAATGTTCCGATCCATTTCCACCGGGAAAAAGACATTCACCGTACTTTGTCCGGTGTTGGTACTCTGGGACTGCATATAAACAATCTGTTCTGTCCCATTAATCTGGCGATCGAGTACCGTGGTAACGTTGTCCTGTACGGTTTTGGCATCGGTTCCCAAGTAGTTGGCATTTACCGCTACCTGAATAAATGCCAACTGGGGCAGTTTTTCTAGGGGTAAAAAGGGAATGGCGATCGCTCCGATCAAAACGATTAAAATCGAGCAAACTGTGGTCAGAACGGGTCTTTTAATGAAGGTATCGGCAATACTGAGGATCATAGGGCGTTACTGGTTCATCTTTTCTAGGATAGTTGCGGCAGTGGGAGATTTACGAGTCAGATAATTAAATATTAATAGTTTAAAGATGGTATCTAGGATAACGGGAACAGTGGCCACAAACAAGCTAATGAATGTAATATTCTCACGCCAACCAAAGTGTCGGAACAAAGTTTCTAGGATCACCGTCCAGCCCTCCGCCGAGTGAAACCCGACAAATATATCGGTAAAGAGGATAAAGATAAAGGCTTTGGTGATATCATTTAAGCTGAGAAAATAACGACTAACATAAGCTTGCGTAATCGCCAATTGTTGACGACCGAAAATTAAGATCGCAATAAAGGCTATTACTCCAGTAATATCGGAGAGCAAGTTTTTCCAACCATCTTGACTTTCATAACCCGCTTCTCTGAATAATTCTTGCACCTGTTCCCGAAAGGTTTCTTCTGATTCTTGCCCTACTTTTGCTACTCCTAAAACGTGCTTGATTTCTTGTATTTCTTGAAGTCTAGCAAATTCCCTGAGATATTTTTCACCAATTTCCTGAGAAATATAAACTTCTGATATTTTCGCTCTATCCACACCAAAATAGTTTAAGACAGGGCTAAAAATAAAGTTTCTACTAATAACCTGCACCGAGAGAGGAACTAAAATAATAATCAGGATAAAACGAATAGCGATGCGCTGCTGTTGTCGCAGGGTACGGAGTTGTTTGATGACAGTCTGTTCGTATTCGGGGGTTAATTCTTGCTGGAAGTTAAAAAATTTATTACTGGTTGCAGGAGAAATTATCTGGTTATTTTTATCCTTGGGGGTATCACCGGTGAGATTGGCACTAGGCAAATTTGGGGTTTGATTATTCGGTAAAGGGGGCAGCAATTCCCCTAAGTCTAGGCGATATTTACCGATAATATCCTCGATCGCTTTTAAAGTCCCTAGTATGTTATTATTTTCTGGGTTAGTTTGCGGGCTAAGAAAATTACCCAGACGTACTTGAGTTAAATTGAGACGTATCTGGAACAATTCTCGCTCTAGGGTACTTTGAAAGTAATCATAAACACTTTTTCCTCCCACGGCAGCCGGGGAAATTTTTTGTCCCCCAAAATGTTGATCTTCGATCGCTTTAATTTTGAGCGCTCTCTGATAAGCTGATTCTAGAGCCACTAAAGAGCGTCTCTCTACCCATTGATTAACTCGATTCGAAGGCACGGCTATAATCCTCGCTTTTCCGTCATCACAACTTATATTTATTCTACAAAAAACATCCAGTCCTCGCTACTATAATTCTTAAGTTTGCTTAAAAATTTTTTCTGCAAATACTTGACTTCAAGGAAACTTTAGGTTAAAGTCTTGACAATCCTTTTGGATAACTGCCGTTTATGGATAAAAAGTTAATCAAACAATTGCTGAAAAAAGATAATCCGATTATCTTAGAAGTAGGTGCCCACAAGGGTACTGACACTCTTGGATTTCTCAAGGAATTTCCCAGAATCAAAATTTATAGTTTTGAACCCGATCCGCCCATAATTGCACAACACAGAAATCTAGTCAACGATCCTCGCTCTCAATTGTACGAATTGGCTCTATCCGATCAAGATGGTGAGGCGGTATTTTATCAACGTGGTGTGCAAGTAGGTGATCAACTCAAACACGCTGCTTCTTCTTCTCTGAAAAAACCGCAGGAATATTTGAAAGTTTATCCTCAAATCCCTTTTAATAGTTCTACCACCGTTAAAACTATGCGCTTGGATACTTGGGCAGAAGAAAATAATATCACAGAAGTTGATTTTATTTAGGCAGATGTGCAGGGAGCCGAAGAACAGTTAATTAGGTGTGGTTTAGAAACTTTAGCTAAAACCAGATATTTTTATACGGAATATGATGATCGAGAGTTGTACGAGAATCAGATTAATCTCAAAACAATTCAATCTTTGATTCCTGAGTTTAAATTTGTTTGTTTCTATGCTAATAACGTTCTGTTTAAAAATAGCCGTTACCTAGATTTAGGACTGGATATTTTATCAGACAGACTTTTGACTGATTACCATATCTATACCAAAGAAAGGGCTTATTTTCGTCTACCTTTTAAGACTGGATTACGCAAGCTTTCTCAGAAGATAACGGGCAAAAAAGGTTAATAATACTCCCAAAGATTAATGGTTGTTCGGTACTTGTTATGCAATCACAAATATTGGACTTGAAGCGTAAGGTTTTTAGGATAAGCAAAGAGTCCTTAGCATACTACCTGCCGAAGAACCAAATTAATTTTGTTGGGTTAGGGCAATATTAAAATCCACCTTTGTTTTCTAAAAACAGTTGATTGTCTAACGCAAAGGTACATCTCTACTTTCGAGAAATACCCATAGTATTACATTTTAGGGTGCATTGGCTGCATCTTCACCATTGGTAAAATATAACGTTTCTCATCAAAATAAAGTATAACCTAATTGGTTATCGACCACCGATGACTGACTCCCTAAAACAAAAACTTCCTAGCTTTCCATTAAGATAACTGATCTAATTAAACTTAGCAACAACTTTTAGATATTGAATGCTCCTCGACAAATAAACTATAGTTACTTTGAAAGATTTCAGGAGTAAATCTATTAGCCTGTTGCCGACAACTTTCTGAAGCAATTCTATCACCGTGATCCACAAAATATTTAACTGCTTCTACCAAAGATTGGGGATTTTGTTCCCCAAAAAGTAATCC
This sequence comes from Microcystis aeruginosa W13-11, assembly GCA_009995705.1. GTDB lineage: Bacteria > Cyanobacteriota > Cyanobacteriia > Cyanobacteriales > Microcystaceae > Microcystis > Microcystis aeruginosa_F. The sequence goes on along the minus strand of JAADBR010000126.1, from coordinate 1,155 downwards.
TGTTCCCTGGGGAGAATTTGCCCGCAGATCCCGCACGGTTTCTAAAGCACCTCCGGCGGCAAATGCAATCACGGGAGTACCACAAGCTTGCGCTTCCACTAAAGCAATACCAAAATCCTCACAGGCAGCATAAATAAACGCTTTTGCTCTCGACATATACTCTGCTACCATTCGATCAGAAACCGCACCTAAAATTTGAATATTATCCTTAGCTAACTGTCTGATTAAAGCCATCTGTGGACCATCTCCAATAACCACTAGGGGTAATGCCAATTGATTAAATGCTTCCACAATTAAAGGGACTTTTTTATAACTAACCAGACGAGAGACTACTAAATAAAAATCTTCTTTTTTCTCTTGGTAGGGAAACCGCTCGATTTGTACGGGAGGATAAATAACTTTTGCCTCCCGTCGATAACAGCGCCAAATTCGTCTAGCAGTGTGGTGAGAATTAGCCAGAAAATAGTCCACACGATTAGCAGAAATCACATCCCACTGACGCAAACCATGCAAGAGATAACGGGTGAAAATACCGGGTAATCCCTGTCCTAGCTTACTATTAGCTAGATAGTCAAAAGTTAAATCCCAAGCATAACGCATGGGAGTGTGACAATAACAAATGTGAACCTGATCCGGTCGTATTAACACCCCTTTAGCCACACAATGGGAGGAGGATAAAACTACATCATAATCCTCTAAATTTAACTGCTCGATCGCCAAGGGAAGAAAAGGTAAGTATTTTTGTACGCCATTTCTCGCTTTCGGGAAATTTTGCAGGAAAGTTGTCCCGATCGAGCGACCATAGAGATAACTATCGGGATTAGTGGACTCAAAATCGATCAAAGCGTATAAATCCGCCTCTAGACATTGTAAAATCTCCTTAACCACTAATTCCGATCCCCCCGTCGCCTTTGGGGTTAACCACTCGTGAACCAGAGCGTACTTCATCGAAAATTTGGTTCTGAAACCCCGTCGTGAAACGACGGCTTTACTGTTAAATATTAACACATTTACGAAATATATGCTAAAATGTGAGACATGGAAAAAGCCTATTCTTACCGATTTTACCCAACACCAGAACAAGAGTCGCTATTGCGGCGCACCTTGGGCTGTGTAAGATTAGTTTACAATAAAGCTCTCCATCTCAGAACACAA
>JAADBR010000125.1 GCA_009995705.1 Microcystis aeruginosa W13-11 | reverse complement strand
ATTGTTATCCGTTGTCTTTTAACTCAGCGTCGGGTTTTGAAGGGTTGTCATCCGTTGTGATAATTGTACCAGAAGGCAATTGATAGCCTGTTAAATTCCCTTGTTTCCACCACCGCCAAGCCGTTCGATAACTTATTGCTGCTTTTTTTGCATATTCTGATAGTTTCATGTCTGTATATTACCATGCCTGACTATATCTGACTATATTTGTATTGAAACTTTACAATACCTAGTTTTGCTCAATAGGGCGACGAAAGGTGAAAGGCTCTTATCAATTTGGCAGTTTAGCGAGCGGGACGGTAGTTTTTAGGGAGAAGCGGGAAAATTATCGAATAACCAGGAAAGCAAGGAAACAATCAAACCAGCAGAAAAGGAAATTATCGCCACGATCGCCTCGCTACCAAGATAACGCGATAAAAAACTGCCTTGAATTTGGGCGATCGGTAGTCGCGGATTTAACCCCACTTGGATGCTGTTGGTATTGCCGGAAACGCTCACTTCTAAACCTTGTGATGCTTCGGTAATCTGCAAGTTTTCCCCCGTGGTTTTTAGTTTGAGGTTTTGGTTGCTATCCTCTCGGATAATTTTTATCTGATTTAATATCTCTACTCCCGGTTTCTCGACGATCAGGAATTGGTTTTCTTCTAGCTTAAGATCCTGTTGAGCCATCCGGATATTACCGGAAATAATTGTCGATTCCACTAAGTCATCTCTCACATTATTACCGGTGATAATCGGTCTCTCAAATCTAACATTACTAACTTTAATATTGCGCCAAAAAATAGGCTGTTCTTGATCTGGAGAAAGTTGTAAATTAACATCGATCGCTTGTTGTATTTCTAATCTAAATTCGGTGGTGCTGAGATTAAATTCGAGGGGAATATCCTCTTTTTTTAGGGGTAAATTAGCAATTTTATAACCAGAAAGAGTTATTTTAATCGGGTTGCCGCTAGGGTTAAATGATAAATTTACTGGTTGAGAATTTGGCTGCAAACTAAAAGCCAAAAGATTATTAAAAGGCGCGTATTTGAGATTTTTTACTCTAGTTTCCTTTTGTAAACGGAGTTCTTGCAGGATAAAATCCGCCGTCGGGGTAATTGTTAAAGTGCTATTTTCCCGGATTGATTCAATTTCTAGTCGCTCTCGTTTATTGAGTTCGGGATCTGCAAGACTGCTAAAGGTGCCAGCGAGGGTAAATTTTTTCAGTCCCGATAGATCTATCTGGGCAAGATTATCGACATCTTTGAGCAATAAACTTTCGTTTTCTTGACAGGTAAAACTAAAGCTTTTTACCAATAAATTGCCTTCAAAGTTTTGTTTAACTGGGATAATTCCCCAAAAAATCGACAGGAAAACCAGTGCTAGAGTAACTATAAAAACTGTGCAAAACTTGAGATTTTTCCTGATAAATCGCCAGAAACTTTTAAAATTATGCTTGGACTTCATTTTAGCCACTGGGGATTATGTTCAAAAGTTATATTAATCGGGGCATTTCTGGGAGGAGCATCATCTTGTTCTAATAAAGCTTTGACTCGCAATTCGTACAATCCCGCCTTAGCCAGTTTACCATCAGAAGTACGCCCATCCCAAGTAAAGAAAATTTCTCCTTTTGGTTGCCAGTTAGGGCGAGAAGTCTCATAGATAACCTTGTTGTTCTGGAGGATTTGTAATTCTTTGATCTGGCTACGCACATTAGCAAAAAGGACGATATCGTAGGTTGTTGCCTGATTAAAAATAACCGGCAAATAGATCAATTTACCGTCACTGATAGAGGCCGTGGCCCGCAGACTTTCAAGGGCGATATCTTCGCGATCAATAACATAGTTAGACCATTTAAATTGATAGCGAGAACCTTGGGGACGCAAGGTGAGGGGAGCGAGTTGATAATTTTTTGGCACAGAACGCACTATCACTTTCGGCACTCGGTCATTACGACTAGGTACTTCCAACTTTAGGGAGTCAGTCATCTCCCGAATCCGGCCGATAGAAAGGGAAATAAGACTAAAACTGCCCGCAATATCGATCGGAGCTATTCCCTCACAGCGCTTGTCATTATCTCTCTGGATATAGTTGCTAGATCTAGTATTTCCCGTCCCACAGTTTTGAGCTTGAATAGGAGGGAAGAACGAGACTAAAATAAGACTAAGAATTGTTAAGTTAAGGACAATAAATGATTTTTTCATGGTACAGCCACCTGCCATTGAGCTAATTGTTGGAGAACTCGATCGATTGGGTAAGCGAAACCGATACCAGTAGAATCGATTTGGGACTCGCTAATCGTCCTAAACATCAATCCGATCACCCGCATTTCCCGATCGAATACTGGACTACCAGAAGCGCCAACTCCCAGACTCACATCGATTAATAAATTGCCGCTACTAGGGTGAATACCAATGGTAATCGCCTCGTACTTCGACCAATCTTTTGATTCAGGATGTCCGATGATAGAAATCCGTGTTTCTGCGGCAATTTTGCCTTGATGAAAGGTTAAAGGACTGATATCGTCTGGTAAACCCGTGACTTCCAGCAAGGCTAAATCCAAGTTTTCTTGGGGTTGGGTGATCTGACTTATTTTAGCCACTACACGATCGCGCGGGAGGTTGGGTAGATTTTCGCCGTAATAGGGTTCCACTTCCAGATTATTATCGCCCCTCTGTTCCGTGTCGCGATCGACCACCACATGACGATTAGTGATAATCCACACCGTTGTTCCCCGGCGTTTGACCACATAACCCGTACCGTAGGCAGTCCCCTTGGCGTTACCGGTAAAGACCACACTGATTTTAACGATCGATCGCTTGATCGGGGTGAGGGGATCCTCTTGGGGTAGATATTTAGTATTATTCAAAGCGATGATCTGCTCCGGTTGTTGCTGCAAGGATAACAAGCGCCGGGCCTCTTGCAGGTTATTGCTGGCAAATTCAAACTTCGGATCGATTTTTGTCGCCTTCTCGAACTCAGCGATCGCTGCCTCTAGCTTGCCCTGTTCCTGTAGGAGCCGACCCAAATTATTATGGGCAAGGGTGTGAGCGGTAGTAGGAGTCCCAGTAGTATCATCCGGTAAATCTAAGGCCCGACGGTACATTTCCTCGGCTTCTGTCAGTTTTTTCTGGTCATACAGCACGTTACCGAGATTGTTGTAGGCATCGACAAACTTATCATCAAGAGCGAGCGCCCGACGGTACATTTCCTCGGCTTCTGTCAGTTTTTTCTGGTCATACAGCACGTTACCGAGATTGTTGTAGGCATTGACATACTTATCATCAAGAGCGAGCGCCCGACGGTACATTTCCTCGGCTTCTGTCAGTTTTTTCTGGTCATACAGCACGTTACCGAGATTGTAGTAGGCATAGACAAACTTATCATCAAGAGCGAGCGCCCGACGGTACATTTCCTCGGCTTCTGTCAGTTTTTTCTGGGCCCTCAGCACGATACCGAGATTGTTGTAGGCATAGACATACTTATCATCAAGAGCGAGCGCCTTGCGGTACATTTCCTCGGCTTCTGTCAGTTTTTTCTGGTCCGCCAGCACGATACCGAGATTGTTGTAGGCATAGACATACTTATCATCAAGAGCGAGCGCCCGACGGTACATTTCCTCGGCTTCTGTCAGTTTTTTCTGGTCAGACAGCACGTTACCGAGATTGTTGTAGGCATAGACATACTTATCATCAAGAGCGAGCGCCTTGCGGTACATTTCCTCGGCTTCCGTCAGTTTTTTCTGGAAATATAGGACATTACCTATATTTTTGTAGGTTTCTGGAAGTTTTGGGTCGAGAGCGAGCGACTTTTGACAGAAAATCAGTGCTTCGTCTAACTTATTTTGACGGAATAGCGCGTCGCAGAGATTGCTAAAAGCCACAGCACTGTTAGGCTCAAGCTGAATAATTTGTCGCCAGATTCTTTCGGCTTCCTGGTATTTTTTTTGCGCTTGAGCGGTTTCACCCTGTTGCCATAACTGCTCCAGTGTTTGTGCCACTGTTGTCGGCGGCATGATCATCAATGCCAAAGTTAACACCCAAGCCAGCCGCATCACTTTCATAAGCTGATTAAAAATATTCTATCTATAGGTTAACAGATAGCAATGGAGTCAGGAACATTGCTGCATCTTAGTCGGTTAAGTAGGGTTTGCGGCAAAAAGTACGGGCGAAGCATTCGGATAGAAAATCTTCGGTTTTACCGATAGGTTATTGTCCGAATGCTTCGCCCCTACAGGACGCGGAACCATGAAGACGCAAGGTTTTGAACCACGATTCTCTCAAAATCTTGCACCTGTTTCGCGAAACAAGACCCTAAAACCCTTACTTCGTCTATATTTCACCATTATTCAGCTAATCCTAAGTATATCCATAACTTATACTTTTTAATAGCAGAACCGACTGAAGAGCAATATTTACCTATTCAGGTATTAGATACCCTAGCTGATCCATCTGCCAACCTAACTTAGTTGGCTGCTGATAAACCTTTTTCAAAGTGTTAATATCCCGGCTAGAAATCGGGGCAATATCTCTAGTTTGAGCGAAATACATCACATCCGTCTCTAGGGGACTATGACCCCAAATTCCCAAAGCGTGACCTAATTCGTGCCGCGCTGCCGCTAAGGCCGACCGATCGGCTAAATTAGGACTAATCTGGATACTCATCCGATGAGTTAAGCGATTTTCCTTGACAAAAATCTCGTATTGTGTTATGGCAGAACGCACCCGGGGCAGTTCTAACTTACCAGTTTCGGGATTAAAACGGACTCCCGACGGTGGTAACTCCCGTTTAACGAGGATATCGGCCAATTCTGCCCGATTTACCAACTCGATCGGCAAATACTGCCCCCATTCAGCGATCGCCTGTTGTACCAAACTCAGCCAAGAACTGCGATCGCTCTGAACATAAATCTTCACGGGAAATTGCGACCAAATCAACGCTCCCACGGGACTGATTTCCACAGCATCAAAATAATCCCCGGGTTGGTTTTGCTCTTGCCATTGGGCTAAATTAGCGGGTAAAGGATGGGTTTTTAACTCTGGTAGCGACCGACTGTCGGCAATCAGAGAATAGGAAAACAGCAAAAGACTCGCCAAGGCTGCGAGTCCTAGAAAAGAGAACCGACCTCTTAGCATTTAGCGATTTAACCAGCCGGCGCTCAGTACAATAGTTAGGGTGATAAATACCGTCCCCAAGGCCCAAGTCACCTGATTTAAGGTTTTTTCCGCCGTTTTTGCGCTGGTAAAAATCTGTGATTGACCGCCAATACCGCCAATACCATCCCCTTTGGGACTGTGTAATAACACCAAAATCGCCAGAAAGGCCGCTGCCAGCGCCCAAATAATCTGTACTACCAGCACCACTGTCATGATCATTACTCTCTATTTTCCATTACAAAGTATAGCAGTTATCAAGCAGTCAGCTTTGAATTAGTTATCAACTAGGGTCGTCTTCATTCTCTATATCCTCAAGTGTTAGTGGTGCTTGGGCGCTATGGCGAACATATAACACATAAACCGTACTATCTCTAATTGTAAAAAGCACTCGATAGACATTTTTACCTTTCCCATAAAAAAGTTGTCGGACTTCTTTGGGTAGAAAAATCCTCTGTTCGAGCGCTAAAGCACAACGAGTTGGTTTCTCTTGCAGAGTCGCAATAGCATTCATTAATCCTCGAAACCAACGGTCAGCAAACTCGGCATTATAACCTCGATACCAGCGATAGGCTTTTTCGATCTGTGCCGTGGCAGTTGCGGTAATTTCAACCTGAAATACCATATTTTTCGGCCATTTCTTGGGCAAAATCGGCAAGAGGACGGGTTTTACCAGAGTTGATCTCCTCAAAACCTTGCTGAATCCCCTCGATGCTCTCTAAATACTCCATCAGTTGTCTGAGCTTACTAGGATCGATTTGATCGAGAAAAGTCACCAGCACTTGTGAGCGATCGCTAATATCATTGGGTAACTCGGTTAGGTGTATTTGTCCATCTCGATAAACACCTTCGATGGTTTTCAGCATAAAATTCCCCTTTATTGACTTTTTACCTGTTAAAGCGAGATTCGGACGGGAGTGCGACTGGCTTTAATTTCCACCTCGGCTGGTTTAATCAGCGATCGCCCAGTCATTTCCACCGGGACGGGAATAGCGAGAATTTCGAGGATAGTGGGGGCAATATCGGCTAAACGACCATCATCCCGCAGCTGCACATCGCCACCATGGCCGGGTATTTTTCTCCCTTCCCCTTCAATTAAAATTAAAGGAACGGGATTAGTCGTGTGGGCAGTCCAAGGATTACCCGACTCATCCACCATCGTTTCCGCGTTACCGTGGTCCGCAGTGATTAACACTGTTCCCCCCAATTTATTGATGCTACTTAACAACTTAGCCAAGCATAGATCCACCGTTTCCACTGCTTTCATGGCCGCCTCTAAAATGCCCGTATGACCCACCATATCGGGGTTAGCGTAATTGACCACCACAAGACTATAGAGCCCCTGTTCGATCGCCCCACAGACCGCTTCCGTTACCGTGGCCGCCGACATGGCCGGCGCTTGGTCATAGGTGGCGACTTTCGGACTAGGAATTAATTCGCGCACTTCTCCCTCAAAGGGTTTTTCTAATCCCCCATTAAAAAAGTAGGTGACGTGGGGATACTTTTCGGTTTCCGCACAACGAAACTGTTTTAATCCCTGTTGAGCAATCACCTGTCCTAAAATATTATTGAAATTCTGGGGAGCAAAGGCCACATCTACCAGTATTTTCGGATCGTATTGGGTAAAAGTGACAAAACTAAGGGGAGAAATTAAATCTCGATCGAAATCTTCAAAATCGGGCATAGTCAGGGCATAACATAACTGTCTAGCTCGATCGGGACGGAAATTATAGAATATCACCCCATCCCCCGCTTCGATCGCCCCGGTTGCAATTCTGGTGGGGGGAATAAATTCATCGGTAATATTTTGATCATAAAATGCCTGTAATACTTCTGTGATCGATCGCCCGTCGATACCTTGATCACTGGTCATCACGTTATAGGCTTTTTCCACCCGATCCCAACGGCGATCCCGATCCATGGCATAATAACGGCCACTGAGAGTCACCAGGCGACCGAGATTGATTTTATTAATATGTGCTTGAATCCGTTTAATAGCGAGCATTCCGTCGGTGACATTGGTATCGCGACCATCGGTGATGACATGAATGCAGACATCGCTAATCCCTTGTACTTTCGCTAAGTCTAATAATCCCAGTAAGTGATCGAGATGGGAATGGACTCCCCCCTCGGAACATAAACCAATCAGATGTAATTTGCTTTTTTTAGGGCGAATCTCGGCGCAGAGTTTTAGTAAAGCCTGATTTTGTTGAATCGAACCATCTTCGATCGCATCGGAAATCCGTACTAGCTCCTGTGGTACAATTCGCCCCGCTCCGATATTGAGGTGGCCAACTTCCGAGTTGCCCATCTGTCCTTCCGGTAGTCCCACATCCTTAGCGGAGGTGCGGATTAAGGTGTGGGGATAAACTTCCCAGAGACTATCCATAATCGGGGTTTTCGCCATTGCGATCGCATTATCCGACCTTTGCGGGCGATAACCCCAACCATCAAGGATAACCAGCACGACTGGGGATATAGGTGCGTGGGTCATGATATATAGTCCTAAATCAAGAGTGGATTTCCATGCACTAAGATAATATCATCGAAACTTCCATTGATCACTGGTCTCCTGGCGATCGACCCCCTAGTGTCAGCAAATGATGGGTATGTCTCAAAAAAACGAAACAACTGCTTTAATAATCGCTCTTTTAGCCACTGCGGGCATTTTAGGTGGGGGTTACTTTTGGCTACAAAGTCAATGTGCCGCAGGTCAAGAATTTTTTCTCTGTGGCAGCAGTAAAAGTCCGCAAAAATCCCCCACATCGGGAAGTGCCTCCTCTCCCCTACCCCCTCCCCCTTTACCCCAAGGAGTGGTTAGTTTTGCCCCACCGACTTCTATCCCCAGTGGCACGACAATTCGCATTAATGGCTCTACCAGTATGGTACAGATTAATCAAGCCTTAAAAGCCGCTTTAACGGCCAAATTTCAGGGGGTAGAGGTATTGACAAATGCTCAAGGATCTGATATTGGATTAGAGGAAGTGGCCCGGGGGGCGATCGATATTGCGGCGGTGTCACGACCTTTAACCGAGTCAGAACGCTCTCAGGGATTGGCTTCTAGTCCGATCGTTCGAGATGTGATCGCTGTTGTGGTGGGGGTAAAAAATCCCTTTGCGGGGGGGTTAACCACTACCCAAGTTAAAGATATTTTTACCGGAAAAATCACCTCTTGGTCGGAGGTGGGCGGTTCTGCTGCTACTATTCAAGTGATTAATCGTCCTCCTATTAGTGGCACTTATCAAAGTTTTCGTCAGGAAGTGCTGCAAGGGGGGGAATTTGGTACAGGAACTAATTTTAAAATGATGGACAGGGATGCCACCACCCCAATTCTGCAAGCTTTGGGACTGAATGGCATTAGTTACGCTACCTATAGCCAAGTGGCTAAACAAAAAACCGTCAGGGCGCTCGCTATCGAGGGAATTTTACCCAGTGAACCTAATTATCCCTGGCAGCGTACCCTTTACTACGTTTACAAAGAACCTGCTAGTGAAGCGGTCAAAGCTTTTATGGGTTTTGTGACCTCTAGTGATGGTCAGGAAGCGATTTTTCGGGCCAATGAAGACCTACAAAAGTAGTTAGCGAGAATATACGAAAATCTGGGAAATTTTACCCCTTGCATGACTAGGGTGAGCATTGCCTATTTTACCGTGGAGACGGGGAGGCATTGAGAATGGTTAGTTGAACACCATTATCTTTTTCATAAACGATCGCCACGGGAATGGTCAACCCGGAATCTTTTTTCGGTAAGGCGGGGAAAATATAAGCATAACCGTCTCCTTTGAGGAGAAGTCGCCAAACTCTGGGTTTGTTGGGGTCGGTGAGTTCTTCACCGAGGAGGCGATCGTAGGCTTTGCGATCGCCGATGATCCGCAAGTCAGTCGGGTTATCGAGGGGGTTATCGAGTTTGCGTCCTAAAGGGGCATTTTTAGACATCAGAAGGGTGACGACGGGCAGTGAAGAGGTTTCGTTGACGGCATCTTTCCAAGCATCGGCTTGTGCTTGCCAACGGGCCAGCCAAAAGAGGGCGGTGAGGATAAAGAGGACGATAATTAGCTCATTCAGCAGAGAGGCGAAAAAGTTAAGAATCTTTGTCTGGGCTTCATTGAAAGTAAAGGGCAATCTTCGTAGGTATTTACTGCCCCATTTTTGACCCCAGTGCAGGGTGACGAGAATAGCTAAGACTGTCACACCCAAAACGAGAATGGTTCTCAGGAAGGCGAGGGGTTCCCCGAAAAAGGTTTGGAAGGCGGCAAGATAAAAGGATTCGCCGGGTAGGTTAAGGGTAGTGACTTCGAGTTGAAAAAAACTGAAGTAAGTCCAGCGATAAGTCCATCCGGTAAAGTACAGGCCGGCGGCTAACAAAGCCAGCACACCGAGGAGTTTGCCGAGGGGATTGTATTCGGGGGTGGTCTGGGGTTCAGCCATGACAAACAGCCTATGGTTGTGAGCGGAGAAAAGAGGTGTTAGGATTCTATCATCTCTTAATTTATCTGGATATTGAGGGGTTAATCCGGTGAAGAAGACTATTTTGCAGGGGAGTGTTCTGGCTTTACTATTGCTGGGGGTGGCCAGTGAGGGGCATTGGGCCGGGGGGCAGGGTTCCGCTCGGAGTCAGGGAACAGTTTTAGAAGTGGCGGTGCCGGATAAGGCGACGGTGACGAGGAAACAGGGGGCTTCTCTGACGGGTCAATTAACAGCTTTTAATCAAACAAGTTTGACGCTTTCGGCTGAGGGTTATTCGGAAAAGGTTCCGTTGACACAAGTTAAGGCGATCGCTTTTCAGGGAGGTGATATCTGGAGTACAGGAAAGCCTCTGCCGATTAAGTTCAGAGGAAGTAAAATATTGCCAGATTTGCCCATTCCGGCCTTGAAGCTGGGAAATCCTCCCAGACAAGCGACGATCGCTCTAGCCACGATGAGTCCTCAAGGGCGAGAACGATTGTTAGAAGACACCCAGAATAAACCCCACGGAGTGAAAAAGATTCTCTTGAATTCGTCGGCAAAAATGACGATTTACATTGGAGAAATTGAGTAAGTTGTTATTGAGTTTAAAAATCGCTGAGTTTGTTCTATGTTGCCTCTGAAACCGATCGCTCTTATCTCTGTTGCTACTGGTTTAGCCGTCATGGCTTTTGCGGGGTTTGCTACTAATACGACCCCCAAAACCGTCATTTTGGCGAAGGATGGGGGTTTAAGCTCGCCATCTCTGCAAGGGCAATTGAAGGGGATCGATCCTCAATTAGTGGCGCAAAAACAACCCAAAGTGGCTTTGGTGATTGGCAATGCGAACTATGAGGAAGGCGCATTATCTAATCCTGTCAATGATGCAACGGATATGGCGAAGGCGTTACGGGAGTTGGGTTTTGAGGTGACGTTGTGGCAAAATCAGGATTTGCGATCGATGGAGAATGAGATCGCTGTTTTTAGCCAACAGTTGCGGAAAGGGGGCGTGGGTGTCTTTTATTATGCGGGACATGGGGTACAGGTAGAAGGGGAGAATTATTTAATTCCCCTCAAGGCACAACTCCTGAATGAGAAAGATGCCCGTTATGAGGCGGTCGCATTGGGTAAGGTGCTAAATGCAATGGAAGAAGCGAGAAATCAGGTCAATATTATCATTATTGATGCCTGTCGGGATAATCCGTTTTATCGGCGGTGGCGATCGAGTCGTCGGGGTAGCAATGTTCGGGGATTGACGGCTGTTTCTCCTCCCAGTGGCATTATTATTGCCTACGCGACGAGGGAAGGAAATACGGCGGCAGATGGGGTAGGACAGCGCAATTCTCCCTTTACGTCGGCATTACTGGAAAATATCAAGAAACCTAATATAGATGTGCAGTTGATGTTTCGGCGGGTCAGCACATCAGTTAAGGAAAAAACAAACGCAGTCCAACAACCTTGGACAGAAGGGAATTTAGAAGGGGATGAGTTTTATCTCAATCCACAGCAAACTGTTGTAGTATCGCCTCCTCCGTTCAGTCCTCCCCCTGTTACCCCATCGCCCGTGGTCACGCCACAACCAACACCACCCACCCAACCACGATCGACCCTCATCTCCTCAACCACCGGCGTGGATTATACGCCGCTACGGGAACTTCTACAACAGAAGAAATGGAAGGAAGCAGACGACATAACTTTTAAGTTAATGTTAGCGTCAGCCAAGTATCAAAATCCAGATTGGAAAAATAGGGACTGGTTGGATGAAAAGGATATTAATAGTTTTGCTTGTGAGGACTTAAAATTTATTGATCGGCTTTGGTCTGGGTACAGTAATAATCAATTAGGACTGTCTGCACAATTAGAGTTTTGGAATGATGCTAAAAATAATTCAACAACTATCATTGAAGCTTATCGTCAATTGGCTGAATCGGTCAAATGGATACTACCATCTAGTACCAGTTCTGGTAGTAGCTATATATCGAGTGATGATATTAAATATGCTAATCCCCCTCAAGGACATCTTCCGGTACAAATAACTTATCCTTTAGGAGAGGGTTGGTCAGATGGAGGGAGCAATACGAATCGGCACTTGCTATATTCACGCTTTGCAGATTGCCGAAAGAAAGGTAATTAATATCAAGAACTGCTTAGATGTTTTTAGATATTGTTTAACATCTTATTCCTCTACTTCCATCGGGTGCAATGGCGGATTCACACTCTTTAGCCCCGTTCAGATTTACACCACTCATATCAGCCCCAGTAAAGTTAGTATGACCAATATTCGCATTAGCTAAACTCGCTCCCGTCAAATTAGCATCCATGAATCGTACATGATACAACAAAGTACTATTTAGATTGATATTTTTGAGATTAGCCCCAATGAGGTTAGCACCATATAGGTTAGCACCTGTTAAAATTGCCCCTTCCAAATCAGCTTGTAGTAAATCACTTCTCTCTAAATTAGCACTTCTTAAATTAGCACCTTTCAGGTTGGCATTCTTCAAGTTCAAATTGCTTAAATCTGCCCCACTGAGATCGCAACCGGGACATTGTTTTGTCTTTTTTAGTTTTGCTACATGATCGGGGTTTTCTGCATAAATAGGGGCGGTTAACCCAATGAAGCTAAAGATAATGGCAACAGTTAAGGTTTTGAGCCTGATTTCCGCTAACATTTTGTCCACGATTGAAGATGAATAGTCCTTATCTTAGCTTTATCCTGTAAAAATGTCAAAACATTAAAGGGTATTCCACTGGGGGCATCCCACTATCACACTTTTTTAGTGCGTGTTTATATTCAAGAGTTTGGACAGTCCTGTGTCAGTGAATTGTAGCGTATAAGGCGTGTCGCAGTTTTTTCAAACTCCGATCCTACATCGTTTCCACACGAGGTTATCAGGGGTTCCGCGATTCGATACCTGTCACCGTCACCCCAGGAAGGTAAATGCCATTTTCCCCTACATAATCTATGGTTTATAATTACGATAGATATTAACCAGCGCAAGTTAGGAGTAAATACTTGTCAAAAAAGAAATTTCGTAAATCTGTTGAAAGCATTCGTTATCAAATTCTGAATCATCATCAAAAAATTGCCAATGAGAAACAAAAAGGTAAATATTCAGGTCTAGGGGTTGACAAAGAGAGAAAAATCAGCAGTAGGGATAAGAGAGACAACCGTATTCAAGGGGTGATGGACACAGGCCAAAGCCTGGCGGAAG
>JAADBR010000124.1 GCA_009995705.1 Microcystis aeruginosa W13-11 | reverse complement strand
TTTGTCGGTGAAAGCTTCATCAACTTTGAAAACGCCAATATGGGCGCTGGTAACGACTCGGTGACCGGTAATGCTTCTGCTAACCTGATTAACGGCGGCGCTGGCAACGACACCATCGAGGGTGGCTTGGGTGAGGATACCCTTACCGGTGGCACTGGAAACGATTTCTTCAGGCTCACGGAAGTGTCGTTGATATCACTTCCATCCCCCAACCCAATTAATCCCCAGAGCCGTGATCTGATCACCGACTTCTCCGTACCTAATGACACAATCATTCTGGCGGACAGTCTTGACAGAACCTTGGCCGGCCCCATTAGTCCGGGGATCAAGGGTCTGAGCTTTGTTGGTGGTAATGTAGCCGGAAATGTCCTTAACTCTTTATGGTTCTTCAAGGGACCAGGGCTAGACGGGCGACCATTGGGAAACGCCTCCGGCATCTACGTCAATACTACCGACGGCAACATCTGGTATAACGATGCCAACGCCGCCGGTAGTTACCTAATTGCCAATGTTGGTGCTCTTGCCGCAGCTGGCATGACTAATGCTGACTTCGTTTACGGGCTGTAAGTCTCAGCTAGTCATCACGGGAAAACTATGCCATATCCCCCGCTAACGGCGGGGTTCTTTTGTCGGCTCTTCATCATTCAGTTACTAAAAATCGCAACTTTAACCAAGCAAAACTCTGGTCTATTCAGCGATATTAATCCTTTCAAAAACAGCATTATTTTTGAGTATTTATTAACTAGGGAACCAATCTTCATCAAGAATTTTCTCAATTGTCCAAGGACAGTCAACTGGCAAAGTTAAACCACTTTTGCGGCTCGCTTTTCCCAGAGCTTTTTGATGACAATAACCAAACCGTTCTAAGGCATGATTGTAGATTACCTGAGAGCGAAACAGCAAGCTCAATTCCAATCTGAAATTATCTATCTCGTCTGTCCAGTGGGGTAGGTAGTAAGGATGCTTCCAGTAGGCGTAAAATCTACTCCTCGGCGTGAGATTAATATTTACTCGGATGAAACATCAACACCATAATAGCCGGAAATTACCGTAATTTAATGGGCGGAGTCGGACTCGAACCGACATGAGGGGCTGCCTCGCCACATTTTGAGTGTGGTGCGTCTACCAATTTCGCCATTCGCCCTTGGCATTAGTTCTGTTATTATAACCCATTTTTGGCCCTTTTAACAAATTTTGATAATCGGGGGAACTGGCCCAACGATCAATTTCTCGCGCACGCAGGACGGGGAGGGGATGGGTTAACTGTTGGGTTTGCAAACCCTTTAACATTTCGCCCATTTCCGAGGAGCTGACGGCATCGTAGGACTTGGCCTGATCGATAAAAGCCTCTAAATTTAATAAAGGTGCGAGACTGGGGGAACCTCCGGCTAACTTCATCAACACCGACATGACGATTTTTGGGTCTTGAACTGCCAATAAAGCCGCTCGATCGCAACTAAACTCGGCGCAGCGCACCCATGCTAACATTCTCTCCTGTAGGGATCGTGCTAACATTGTCCCCCAATTGGGCAGTAATCCCGCCGCTAGGACCATAATATTGGCTAAAGTCAGATAAACGCCGTGTTCACATTTGAGATGACCTAATTCGTGGGCGATTACCGCTTGAATTTCTGCGGGAGTCAGCATTTCAATTAGGGAAGTGTGCATCACCATGAACGGTTTTTTGCCGCGCATGGCGAAGGTATAGGCGTTAGGAACGGGGTTTTGCTGAATGTATAATTGAGGTGGTTCTAAGTCAAGAACTCGGCAAGCTTCTAGGAGGAGATTATGCAGGTCTGGTAATTGTTTTCCCCCCACCAAAACACTAGCAGCAATATTATTTAAGTAAAAGAATTCCTCAGCGACGGAACCTAACAAACTTCTCACGGCTATATCTAACCCGGGCAACTGTTTGAGGGAATTAGTGGCCTCTAGGTCGATGGGATGCCGAAAATCATTGGCTTTCAAGCCGAGTAATAACTGTTTTGATAATTCCATATTTTTATTCATTTAACCAAGCTTTGACGCGTTCTAAACTTTTCCAATCGGGTTTTCTAGCCAAACCATCGGCGATATTTTCATCCACTTCTTGGCGAACTTCTTTATTTAAACTAACTAATTGTTGCACCAGTTCGATATGTTCTCTAACTCCGGCGGTTTTGGTTTCCAACATAGCCAAAACCAAATTGATCCGGTTTTGGGGGGAAACTTTATCGAGTTTAACGGCTTTTTGGGCGGCTTTTAGGGCTAATTCCGGTTTATCGGTGAGCATATATAACCAAGCTAAACAGGACCAAACGGCGGCATTTTTCGGACTGCGATCGCTTAATTGTTTAAATTCCGGCAATAAACTGGCGGCGCTTTCTCCCTGTTGGTAGCGTTCTAAACCTTGTTCGAGGGTAAAATTGGCGGTTTCTGTCATTTTCAGCTGTGGGGTTAATCAAGGAGCAAATTTAACGGTTATCGATGTATTAGACATTGTTAGTACAATTTGCCTTTATTTAGTATTTTAGCAAAATTTGTCCCCTTGTCAGCAAAATTTTAAAAGACGATGCCCCGTTCTCGCCAGATCATCAATAGGCCACTCATCGAAACGAATAACATCACTGCTTGTTTAAATTGCTGGGGACTCATTCTTTCTAAAACTTTTTGTCCTAACCAATTGCCCGGCCAGGCCGCTAATCCTACCAATAAACCGTAACCAAGAAAAGGCAGATGTAAAACTCCAAAAGCTGCGTAGGCGATTAATTTGGCCACATGAACTACTACCATGTGAACGGATTTCGTTGCCACCATTGGTTCTTTAACTAGCCCATAGTTGATATAAAACAGGTTCATCATCGGGCCGGTACTACCGACTAATCCTGACAGGAAAGCGTAGATAAATCCCGAGGGCATAAAATACCAAGTTTTAATCTCAAAAAAAGGATTTTCTTGTTGGGGAAATAATTGTTTAAGTGAGGAGAAAACCAGAAAAATTCCCAAAACTAGCGGCAACCATTTGAATTGTAAATGGGCAAAGACAAAAGCGCCGAGGGTGGACCCCATAATTGCCCCGGGTAGATACCACACTGTCGAGCGCCAGTCAATAGCCCGCCAATACATTCCCATGCGTTGGACGTTACCGATTAGCATCCCCGTGGTCAAAACCGGAGGAATGACGGCGGCATCGAGAAACCAACCTAAAACGGGGAGTAGAATCAGGGGGCTGCCCCCACCGGCAAGGGTACTAAAAAACCAAGCTAGACTACCTGCCAACATCAAGGTAACAATGATCATCGAGTTGTAAAGTTAATTCACAAAGAGCTACTTAATCTATTATGATATCTTCTTTGGTATCTTCATCAGTATAATGCCATTCCACATTGGGCATAGCCTCGAAAGCTTGCCGGACGTAATCCTCCCAGAGTTTCCGCATTTTGGCTAGGTAGGGATCTCCTAGGCGCAATTGTAGCTTATGACGTAGGCTTAGGCTATTAGCTTCATACATACTCAAATAGATAGGCGGTCCGACGGAAATATTCGATTTCATGGTCGAATCGATCGAAAGTAAGGCACATTTGGCCATTTCCTCTAGGGGTGTATCATAGGTAATGGTGCGATCAAGAATTGGTTTGCCGTATTTAGTTTCACCTATCTGTAAAAAAGGCGTTTCTTTGGTGGCTTGAATATGATTTCCCTGGGAATAAATCAGGAATAATTGCGGTTCTTCTCCTTTAATTTGTCCCCCAAGAATAAAGTTACATTGGAAATCAATATTATCTTTTTCTAACCAAGTCCTTTCCCTAGCTTGCACTTGACGACTTTTATCACCGATATAGTGAGCGATATCGTAGAGATGATTCAGAGAATGAAGACTTTTATCCTCTTGATTGTGCAGATCTCTTTTTAGTTCGTGAATCACGCCTTGGCTAATCGATAAATTCCCCGATGTGCAGACCATAATTACCCTTTCTCCCGACACCGAAAAGTCGAATAACTTTCGATAGGCCGAGATATAATCTACTCCCGCATTCGTGCGAGAATCTGCCCCCATAACAATGCCAAAACGATTGATAATTCCTAAACAGTAAGTCATTTTCAGTTATCAGTTATCAGTAAACAGTAATTAGTGAAGATTGATCGGTGAATAATATCATTTAAAACTGATAACTGATAACTGAATTAAGCCATAACCATGCCACCATCGACGTTAAAGACTTGACCAGTGATATAAATAGCGGCGGGATCTGCCGCTAAAAAACGCACCATCCCAGCGACTTCTTCCGGTTTTCCGTAACGGGAGAGGGGGATATATTTGAGAATTTCATCTGCTTTGAGGTCATGAGTCATATCAGTTTCAATAAAGCCGGGGGCCACGGCATTAACAGTGATGCCTCGACTGGCAAATTCCTTGGCTAAAGTTTTCGTTAAACCGATAACACCAGCTTTAGCGGCGCTGTAATTAGATTGACCCGGATTACCCATCAAACCAGATACAGAAGTGATGTTAATTATGCGGCCGCTTTTCTGTTTTAACATCAATTTACCGACGGCGCGAGTGCAGAGAAAAACTCCGGTTAAATTGAGATCGATGACCGCTTGCCAGTCTTCTAATTTCATTCTTAACATTAGGGTATCCCGGGCAATACCGGCATTATTAACTAAGACATCAACATGACCGAATTTTTCTTTGGTACTATCTACTAAATTATCCACTTCTTCGCTTTTAGCCACATCTGCTTGTAGAGCTATTGCCTTTCCCCCAGCCGCGGTAATTTCTTCAACAACGGCATCAGCAGCACTGCTAGATTTAGCATAGTTCACCACTACAGTAGCACCCTGGCTGGCTAATTCCAAGGCGATCGCTTTGCCGATCCCTCGCGAGGCCCCGGTTACTATGGCTACTTTGTCTTGTAAATGCTGGCATTCTGCGGGTAATAGTTTCATAATTTTCTGCATTCCCCAAATAATCGTCAAATCTCAAGAGAAAACTTTGTACTGATAACTTTCCTCAAAACACTTCATTATCTCACAAGCGGGTTAATCTGACCGCAGCAATCCTCAATCGCGATCGCTCTGTCCCCACTTTCCTGTATAGTATCAGGGAGAATTGGCCGCCACTAATTGATCGAGTTGTTGCTGCATCAAATAACAGACTTTCTCATAACATTCCCGTACATAACGGCGGTCCCGGGCCGCTTTTTTGCCGTAACGTTCAAAAATAATTGGGGGACAAACCCGCGTCTGTATCGGTACGGGTAAGGGAATATTCGGCAATGGACCGATAGCTAGTCCCCAGGGTAAACCGAAATAGATGGGACAAGTCCCGGGGTCAATACCGAAAGGCCAAGGCATACCCTGTTTATGTAATTCTTTTAATTGAGGATAAATGTCCTCGAGAACAAACAGAGTCGAGTGAGCGCCGTGGGAGATGGCGGGAATAATCGGCACTTCGTACTGTAAAGCTAGTTTAACAAAAGCTTGATTACCGGCAAAATGAATTTTATTTCTTAAACTGTGGGGACGGAAAACATCCGTAGCACCTCCGGGATAAATTAGGACACTAGCGCCACTATCCAAAGCAGCGATCGCCATTTTGGGATGGGCATGAATGGCCCCTATTTGAGTCGCTAGACCAGCTTGGGGTGGAAAAAATCGCCAGACTCGCGAATCCATCAAACCATAGACTAAGCGCTCGCTGCCAAAGCGTTGAAACCAATCATAAATCATCATAAACATATCGGGAGCCGCTAAACCGCCGTTATGGGAGCCGATGAATAATACTTGTCCTGAGGGGGGGATATTTTCCCAACCATTGGTTTCGACGCGAAAATAATGGTGATAAAACCAGTCCAGAAGGGGGACAAATTTTTCGATCACTTGCGGATCGCGATCCTCTAATGACCAACCGGTGAGGGTATCAACAGGGGCCTTAGCCGCTTGTAGGGATAATTCGGCAAAAGTCGCCGTAGATGAGACAAAAGAACTAAAAATCTGCATTGATGCCCAGTTGATAATTTAAGCGCATCTTAATTATCGCAAATTTCGGTTAAAAAACCCATCGTTTTAGAACGGCTTTCCTTGATCTATAATACAGCACTTAAGAACTTTCAAGGGCGCACCCCCCACAGAAGAAATAAAATAACTAGGGGATTAAAGAGCATCTTTCCTATCTGATTTAGGATCACCAGCTTGTCCATATCTGCGACTAGAAACGACTCTAAGACCGATAGTCTCTCAGCTAGGGAAAGGATGTTTCCATTCAATTAATTTATAAGCGCGAGTAGAGAGAAAATTGAATTAATCACTAAAGAGACAGTTTGCCTAGTTTCCATTCAATTAATTTCTAAGCGCAGGTAGAGAGCGCGTTGAAGTTGATCGCGATTAATGTGGACGAGGGGAAGCTGGTGGTCTTGACCTGCTGGTGTAATCCGAAACCTTGTTATGGAGATGTGATTGTGAGTTGCGTTAACTAGATTATTGAACAGGGGATGGTGTGAGTGGCGATCGCCCTGTTGCAATCTCTCATCGTCGCTAGGGGATAATTTCGTAAAGTTTTGTAACAATAGGTGTCCATCCTAGTAGGATTGTTTTTAGTATTAAGATGGTTTTAACTGCTAATCAGGTTTGCTCTATGGCAAAGATATCCAAAAATTAATAAACGGGGGAAGAGTCTAAGAACCATAACTACAGAGAGAAGTGTCTTCTAATCCCTAATATTCGCGCCCAACCACTTTTTAAAAAATAAAGTGTATAAAGCTCTATGAATTTAGTATTATTAAATGGTTTTTGTCAATTGTTTTTGATCTAGAGCGAACTCATCAATTAAGTCTTTTGCTAGAGAAGGATTTAGTCAATTTATGCCCCCCCCTATCGAACCATAACAAGTAACGAAGAGCCATTAAATGACATTAAAGATATTATTGAGAATGGATTAGTCAAAGACTTATTCCAAGCAGAAAGGGCTAATTATCTAATTCAAGCTATTAACGAGAGAGTCCAAGATGTTAATGATACCTCTCGTGGGAACTTTGGTATATTCTTTGGAACAATCCAAAGCTACACAATTAATGAACTTATTTTATCAATTTCTAGAATATATGACCAACGCAAAAAATCTTTTGAGACTCGCTGTTTAGATGCTTTGCTTCAAAAACTTGATATGATCAAAGAAAATCCTCCTAAAATTCAGCAATATAACCAACTTTATCAATATTTAGAAAGCAATAAAATATATGATTTGCTAATGTGTATAGATAACGATAAAGATTTTATAGCTGATTTATTTAACTATATAAGGACAAATCATAATAACAATCAAAAGATCATTTGTAGCTTAAAAAGTTGGAGAGACAAAGCGATTCCCTCTTTAGCCATGTTTGTGATGGTTTTCTGCGCCGAAACAAGCTATGATGGTGGAGATTTGTGAAAAAAAATGTTTATGTGACCAATATTATGAAAACTTTTCCGAGTGTTCTTCGGCTATTTAAGAGCCAAAAGTAAAAACAGAAATATAGAGAGCTTACCAACAAGCTCTCTATAAAGTTTCGGTCTTTTACCACTTATCTTCCAGACTAGGATCTGTTAGCAGTATTCAAGCTACCCACTTGAATATTCAGATTAATTTTTTGTCCTCCCCGGCTAATTTCTACGGGCAAATTATCGCCGATTTGAGTATTAGCCACAATTTCCCGAACCGCATCGGGATCGGTGACATTCTTACCACCTACAGACTTTAACACATCACCCGATCGCAATCCTGCTGCTGCGGCAGGAGAATCTCTCATCACCCGCACCAACAAGACACCAGAATCATCGGGGATAGTCCAATTATCAGCCATGGGACTATCGGCTAATTGTTCTTTTACCTCTGGAGTTAACTGCACCATTTGAACACCGAGATAGGGATGTTCCACCTTACCCGTGGCGATTAATTGTTCAGCGATTCTTTGGGCAGTTTTAATCGGAATAGCAAAACCTAACCCCTGGGCATTTTGAATGATAGCAGTGTTAACTCCGATAACTTCTCCCTGAGCATTTAACAAAGGTCCGCCAGAATTTCCGGGGTTAATTGCCGCATCAGTTTGCAGGAAATCCACCAATTTATCACTAGCACCAATTTGGGAGCCATTGCGTTCCTTGGCGCTAATAATCCCCGTGGTGACAGTGTTATCTAATCCCAAAGGATTACCGATAGCGATCGCCCATTCTCCCACTTGTAAACTATCGGAATTACCTAATTTAACCGTGGGTAAATTGCTCGTTTCTACCTGTACCACTGCCACATCAGTTAAAGGATCACTACCTAAGACTTTACCATCAATAGTGCGACCATCTTTGAGGGTGACAGTCACCTTATCTGCTCCCTCGACAACGTGAGCATTGGTGATAATTTTACCGTCATTACTGATAATAAACCCGGAACCTGTACCCCTTTGAACTTGTTTTTCTCCTCCCTCTGGTATTTGAGAACCGAAGAAGCGACGGAAAACAGGATCGTTAGCAAATTCCGAAAAATCACCGCCTCCATTGACTTCCCTAGAAGCATTAATTCTCACCACCGCTGGCCCCACTTCCTGCACCACAGAAGCGACAAAATTAGTAGGAATAACCAGAGACGAGGGAGCGGCTGCCGCTGGTGTGGAAGGGCGAGGATTATTGGCAGCGGGGGCAATATTTTGGGCTAATTCTAGAGGATTTTGGCTGTAGGCATAGGTGGCACCGATACCTAACCCAGCACCCAAAACCAGTAAGGAGGAATAGGCAAAAAGTTTTTTCATTGCAGAAGATTTGGAGCGTTTGGGATTACCTTCGTTGCGCGGGGAAATATTATCGTTAAAAATATTGTGAGTCATAGTTTTTACTGTTTAACCATTTTGAGAAGGGAATAAAAGTCAGTCCTAGTAATCGTGGGTGTGAGAGGAGTGTTTCGGAAAACGGCTGAGGACTGACTATCTCTAATTTAGGCGGGGGATATGAACTTACTGTGACGCAGACATGAACTTTTGATTACAAGCTCATTGTTTTATAGTTTTTGACAGCTATAAGCATTAATACGCATGGCACAAGTGAGATGCTCCTCAGCAGAATAGAGTCACTACTAGGGGGCAATTTAGTTTTTGGGTTGCATTAATTAACCTAATCTAGGGAAGATAACAATAGAAAAAAAGGAATTGTGAGGATAGTTTTATGTTTTGTTAGCCTTTGGAATGCAGGAGAAAACGCAATAACCAACCGCTTGCTAAACCACTTAAATTTGTAACAGCAAGAATCAGAAAAATACCGAAGGAAGTAAAGTTTTTCCTGTCTAACTCTAATGTAGTATGAGACTGAGTAAATACTATTACCATGCTCCCTATTCCAGTTACTACTCCCCCAAGAACATTCCCTGAGATCAGACTGAAAGTAATACCACCTATCAATCCAGGAAAAACAAAAAGCAAGAAAGGTGCAAACTGATTTGTACTTTCCCGGCGATACAACAATAACTCAGCCACAGCCCCAGCCACAGCCACAGCCCCAGCCACAGCCACAGCCCAAGCCACAGCCCAAGCCACAACCACAGCCCCAGCCCAAGGCACAGCCCAAACCCCAGCCCAAGCCACAGCCCCAGCCGCAACCAAAGCCACAGCCGCAACCACAGCCACAGCCGCAGCCACAGCCCCAGCCCAAACTTGCCATCGTGCTGAACTGACAGCTAAAGTGTAACCAATTAAACCATAAACAAGAAACACACCGATTAACCAACCCCAGGGGATATCTTTGAGTTTTTTCTGAAGAGAATTTTCAGAAGGTTTTGGGTTAACAGAGGCTTTTGTTTCAGCCACTTTTGGTTCTTTCCTTGGCTGTGGGGGATTAACTTTTTCTTGACGATATTTTTCTTCTACAGGAGGCGGTGGTAATTCCAATTGTTGAAGCCAATCGGACATGGACTGAGGGCGGTTTTCTTTTTCCAAAGCCATTCCCAGAGTAATGGCTTTGTTAAGATGATCACTTAAATTAGGATTAATTTCTTTCGGTGATGTTAAGGGACGATTATCTAAACGGCGTTCCATTGAAGGAGTCGGTTTTTGACCAGTTACCGCATAATAAAAACTGGCGGCTAGGGCGTAAATATCCACGCTCGGCTGACGATTGGCCTTGCTACCTCCATAAATTTGTTCATAGGGGGCAAAGCTGGGATTCGCGGCATAATCCGTCGAACTACTACCGGCTGGAATAATCTCTTTAGCAATGCCAAAATCAATCAAGATAGCATTCCCATTAGGTTGAATCATAATATTGCCAGGATGAGCGTCTCGGTGTACCATTCCTGCTTGATGAACTGCCTCTAATGCGCTGCCAATTTGCCGAATATATTTTAAACATTCCGCTTCCGATAATTTTCCTTGAGTTTTCACCCTTTCCATCAAAGTTTGACCCTGAATAAAATCCATCACCAAACAGGGAACTTGACCTTCAGTAAAAAAATCGGAAATACGGACGATATGGGCATGGGGAGTCTGGGAAAATTTGGCTAACTTGCGCCCTTCCGCCTCAAATTGTCTAACATAATCCTCGTATTCCGTATCTCTTTTTTGCAAAATATCAGGAGTTTTGATCACCACTTCCAGGGTGAGTTGGCGATGACGTGCTTTATAGGTCAGGCCAAAACCTCCCCGTCCCAAGACCTCAAGGATCTCGTACTTGCCATTGTGGAGGAGTTGTCCCGCTTGCCAAACCATAGAATTTTGCGATAGTTATCTTTATCATACCAAAAAATCTGCCTTTGTCTCAAAATTGGCTTATGTTTTGGTATTTGAGTTTGTAGGGGCGAAGCATTCGGATAAGAAATTTACGGTTTCAGCGATAGGTTATTGCCCGAATGCTTCGCCCTTACGGGAGTTTGGTGGTGCTTAAGTTTACACCAATGGCACGTCTTGTATCCCATTGTGGTTAGTGAGTTTATCGAACTGCAATCGCCCTTGATTCCCCCTTGATCCCCCCTTGATCCCCCCTTGATAAGGGGGGTTTGATCCCCCCTTAATCCCTCCTTAATCCCCCCTTGATAAGGGGGGTTTGATCCCCCCTTAATCCCCCCTTGATAAGGGGGGTTTGATCCCTCCTTAATCCCCCCTTGATAAGGGGGGCATTTGATAATTTTTAACGCCTACCTACTTAGGAGAAGATGGGGGAGAACCTGTCGGAGTTGGTTGAGGAAATAAAATTTGCTTAATTTTATCTGTCACCCCAATAGATGTTAAAAAAGTCAAGGAAAGAGCCAGTAAACCTGTTGTTGCTGTCACTGCTGTCCAATTAATAACAATGGGTGGAGATATTTTAGATTGTTCTTTTTGGGGAATAGACAAACCTAAATCCTTAAACCATGCTTGCACTGACTGAGGACGTTTATCTATGTCTAATTCCAATGCCCGAAGAATGGCTTTATTGATATTAGGGCTGATTTCTGAATTGTAGGTTTTCGGCTCAATTAAAGGCTGATGATCAATTTTTCGAGTCATCGCATTCACTGGAATTTTACCCGTTAAAAGCTCGTATAACACGGCTCCTAAACTATAAATATCGGTAAAAGCTCCGCGTTTAGCATCACGAGAATAACACTCAATAGGCGCAAAACCTGAGGCTAATTCCTGGGTACGAGTTTTGGTTAATTCCTCATCAAAATCTAAGGCTAAACCAAAATCAATTAAGACCGCTTCTGGTTTACCAGTCCGAATCATAATGTTACCCGGTCGAATATCTCGATGCAGAAAACCGCGACTATGTACCACCATTAAAGCCTGTCCAATCTGCTCAATGTAGCGTAAGGCTTCTTTTTCTGGTAAAATTTTTGTTGATCGCCGATCTAAGGTCGTCCCATCAATATATTCCATAACCATGCAGTTAGCTTTACCCTCTGAAAATAACTCTTTAACTCGCACGATATGAGGATGATCACAACCTTTTAATTTACTCGCTTCCTGCCAAAAAAGTTTCTGTAAACGCTCAGACTCCCACAATTTAAAACCCACATCCCTCGGCGTTTTGATCACCACTGAATCACCACTGCGATCGCTGGCTCGATAGGTAATGCCAAATCTTCCTTCACCCAATACTTCCTGAATCGTGTACTGGCCATCTTTAATTGTCTTGCCCAGATCCCAAACCATTAACTCCTAGCTCCTCTGCTCACAAACATTAATTAAACTTATTTTAATAGCGATGTCATTTTCCTAGAAGTATAACCTAATGTGGTGTTAACGACCGACGACCGGCGACCCAATTAGATAAATTTGACCCAATCTTAGGTTTTATGGCTAGGATTATCTCTTGTCTTTCTTCTCCTCCTGTCTCCTCATCTAAGGGAAGATTTTTGATTTTTACAGGATTTCTATTAATCTTTCAGCAATTCTAGGCGATAACGATACAAAGCTACAGGACGATTCGGCGCTTGGAAATAATCAGGGGATTGGGGGGAAAGATAAATGGCTGTCACCTGATCGCCTAGAATTTTATTAGGAGATAATAACTGATAGGAGGTGGTGGTTTCCACCTCATTGAGATAAGTATTGGTTTCTCCCCGGAAAATTTGTTGACTGATTTCTGTGGCAATAAATTGATTTCGGCTAGGAGTTTCGCTATTTCTGGCAATTACGGTGGAAATTAGTTGATGAGCGCCCCGTAAAAAGGTAATCTGACGATTGGGATTATTAGGGTCAGTTTTTACCGATAATACCGATTGACTACCCAAATAGGCGCGACTAATTGCTAAACCATTAAAGGATCGATCGGCCACAATTGATGGTTTACTGATAATGGTGGATAAAAAGGCAGCATTTATCGGTCTGGAAATAGCTTTCTCGATGAATCTCACCGGAAACTCGATCGATTTTTCTAGGTAACGACGATTACTTTCAAAACCGAGTGTGATAATCTGGGGAGCAAGAGGAGCGGTTAAATCGATTAGGGTACTGGTGACAGTCCAATTGCCTACCATCCAATCGGGATAAACTAAATCTCCACTGGCAAAACTAACCACTGGTTTAGTCATCCAGCGAGGATAATTAGTTAAGCGATCGCTTAAATTTCCTGCTATAGATAATTGTAAATGGTTACTACAGCCTATAATCAATGCTAACAAGAACAAGATTATCCTTTGCATGGGTAAAAATATTTTTTAAGTAATATTCTTTAATTATGAACGATTTGATCAACTCCCAAGTCTTTAATCTCGATTCGGCAGTAATTCCCATCGCACCCACTGGTTTTAAATCGGGTTTTATTGGCATTATTGGTCGTCCTAATGTGGGTAAATCTACCCTGATGAATCAATTAGTGGGACAAAAAATCGCCATTACTTCCCCCATCGCTCAAACTACCCGCAACCGTTTACGTGGCATTGTCACCAGCGAGCGCTCCCAGATGATTTTTGTCGATACCCCCGGCATTCACAAACCCCATCACGAATTAGGCAAAGTTTTAGTTAAAAATGCCGAAAATGCCATAAATTCTGTAGATTTAGTTTTATTTGTTGTCGATAGTAGTAATTTTTTGGGCGGTGGCGATCGCTATATTGCCGATTTACTGACTAAAAACCAAACTCCCACGATTTTAGGGCTAAATAAAGCCGATCAGCAACCGGAAGACCCGGAGCCTATCGACGATAGTTATCGCACCTTAGCGACGGAAAATAACTGGTCTCTGCTCAAATTTTCGGCACTGGAGGGGACGGGAATCGAAGAACTGCAAAATCTGTTAATTGATTCCCTCGAAGTCGGTCCCTATTACTATCCCCCCGATTTAGTCACCGATCAGCCGGAAAGGTTTATTATGGGCGAATTAATCCGCGAACAGATTTTACTGCAAACCCGTCAGGAAATTCCCCATTCTGTGGCGGTGGTGATTGAACGCGTCGAGGAAACTCCCGCTTTAACCAAGGTTTTTGCCGCCATTAACGTGGAACGAGCTTCCCAAAAAGGGATCGTCATCGGTCAAAATGGCAGTATGTTAAAAGCGATTGGCTCTTCCGCTCGATCGGCTATTCAAAAGTTGATCGCTGGGGAGGTATATTTAAAATTATTTGTGAAGGTAGAACCGAAATGGCGACAATCTCGCTCACTTTTAGCAGAATTTGGCTATCGCACCGAGGAGTGAATTGGGGTGTGGGGTGTAGGGAGAAGCTTTTTTCAGTGATCAGTAAACAGTGAACTGAAAGCTCACATCTGATAACTGAAAACTGATAACTGAAAACTGATAACTGAAAACTGATAACTGAAATGACCGATATTAAAACCCTAATTAAACAGGTACACCAAGAGGCAAAAAAAGAGGATTTTCCCATCGATACCCTAATTTACCAAGAGGCAAAAAAAGACCCCTTTGAACCAGTTTTATATGCTGGGAATCTTGCTAGTCAGTTATGCTTTTTTGGCCGGGATTTAGGACGAGATGAAGTATATGCAGGACAACCCTTGATCGGGGCTGCCGGTAGAATGGTAAGAGAGGGATTTTTTCAAGCTTGGCAGGGGAGAAAATCCCATAATCGTCAAGAGCTATTATCGGTGTGCGATCGAATTTTCCTAACTAATACAGTTCCCTACAAACCCCCTGGTAATAAAGCTTATTCTGGGGAAGTGAAAGATCGTTTTCGTCCATTTATAGAAAAACTGCTCGTTTTTTATTGGCAAGGTGATCATATCATTCCTCTTGGCACGGAAGCTTTTAAATGGTTTGAACCCTACGGTAAACCCAAAGAAGTGGATAAATTCTATCTTGATAAAGAACGCTTTACCAAAAAACTCCTAGTTACCCTTACCGCTACCGATGAAGATGGATTAAAACAGCAAAAGAAAGTGACTTTATTGCCTCTCCCCCATCCTTCTCCTCTCAATCAAAGATACTATGCTCTTTTTCCTGATTTATTACAAAAAAGATTAACTGAATTTGCCTTTTAACTAATGAGAATTTACGGCAATCGTCCCATAAAAACCCTGGCAGGACAATTAACTCGTCCGACGACAGCAAGGGTGCGAGAAGCTTTATTTAATATCTGGCAACAGAAATTATCTGGCTGTCGTTGGTTGGATCTTTGTGCGGGGAATGGTTCCATGGGTGCGGAAGCTTTATGTCGAGGTGCGAGTCTAGTAATTGGAATTGAACAATCAGGACGCGCTGGCGAAATTATCAAGGAAAATTGGCGCAATTTAGCAACTTCTCACCAGCAATTCCAAGTAATTCGGGGAGATGTGCTGACAAAGTTAGCCACTTTAGCGGGGAAAAGTTTTGATTTAATTTATTTTGATCCTCCCTACGAAAGCGGGTTATATTTACCGGTACTAACTGCCATCTCTCAATCTAATTTATTAGATTCTCTGGGGGAAATTGCCGTGGAACATAATCCCAAATCTTGGCAAGCAATTAATCTAGAAGGTTTAACCATTTGTCGTCAAAAACGCTACGGCAATACTACCTTAACTTTTTATCAAAAAGCAGTTATCTCCTGACCACTGACTTGAAAGAAGGTGTAGGGTGTGGGGTGTGGGGGGAGAATAAATAAAAGCAATCTCCTAACTCCTGACGACCGGCTACTGACTCGTGACGACCGGCTCCTGACGACCGGCTACTGACTCCTGAGGAAAATGGTCAACTTTATTTGGCAGTCCAGAAAAAATTATTATTTCTCAACAAAATCACATAATTTGTCACTTTTCTTGACAGTTATCCTGAGTAAAGCGAGAAACTTTCTGACAACCGCAGTTAATCGCCCCCTGTTTAAGCTATTTAAACAAAAATCAGAGCTTATTTTGATTAAAATTCGCAGTAAATAGTTCATAGCCTCCTAAAACACTTAAATTCCTTCTCCTAGTCCTTTTTTTGACCTAAAACTACCCCGAAGTTTCCTGACACGGCAGCCGAACTCTCTCCCCTTAACCCTTGCTGCTCCCCAGAATATCACCTATTTTTGGTATAAATTTATACCCGACTATTTTTATCGGGTATATTTGACACCAAGATTTTGCCGGTGATAGGATGTGTGTAGATTCAGTTGACGGCAAGACAGGAAAATCATGACCCTAGCGACAAACATCAAAACCTCAAAATTCATCCCCACCTTTACCCGCTTGGTTTCTAAGGAAGGAGGGACTTCTTACCCTCTGAAAGCGCTGAATATCTGCGAAGAAACCTTTGCCCCCCTAGAAGTGGACTACGATTACGACCTCATCCGTCGTACCGTTACCAGAGAAAGCATTCAAGCAGGTCCCAATTCCATCTGGCGCTATCGTTCCTTTTTGCCGGTGGAAAGTGAAAATCCTATCGATGTGGGTACGGGTATGACTCCCCTAGTTAAATCCCACCGTTTAGCCCGGCGCTTGGGTCTAAAAAATCTCTACATTAAAAATGATGCCGTCAATATGCCCACTCTCAGCTTCAAAGATAGAGTGGTATCCGTCGCCCTTACCCGGGCCAAAGAATTAGGTTTTACTACTGTTTCCTGTGCTAGTACGGGAAATCTGGCCAATTCCACCGCCGCTATTGCCGCTCACGCCGGTTTAGACTGTTGTGTTTTCATTCCCTCCGATTTAGAAGCGGGTAAAATTCTCGGAACCCTAATCTATAATCCCACGGTCATGGCGGTTAAAGGCAATTACGATCAGGTTAACCGTCTCTGTTCAGAAGTAGGCAATACCTACGGTTGGGGTTTTGTCAACATCAATCTGCGTCCCTACTATTCCGAAGGTTCCAAAACCTTAGGCTTTGAAGTGGCTGAACAATTAGGCTGGAAACTCCCCGACCATATTGTCGCACCTTTAGCCAGCGGTTCCCTCTTTACCAAGATTTATAAAGGCTTCCAAGAATTCGTTAAAGTCGGTTTGGTGGCAGATAAACCAGTGCGTTTTAGTGGCGCCCAAGCGGAGGGTTGTTCCCCCATTGCCCAAGCTTTCAAGGAAGAACGGAATTTTGTCGCCCCAGTTAAACCCAATACTATCGCCAAATCGATCGCTATTGGTAATCCCGCCGATGGTGTTTATGCCCTTGATATTGCGCGTAAAACCGGCGGCAATATTGAATCCGTTACCGATACCGAAATTATCGAAGGTATTAAACTTTTGGCAGAAACCGAAGGCATTTTCACGGAAACCGCAGGCGGTACGACTATCGCTGTCTTGAAAAAATTAGTAGAAGCGGGTAAAATCGACCCCGAAGAAACCACAGTTGTTTATATCACCGGTAATGGTCTAAAAACCCAAGAAGCGGTACAGGGTTATATCGGTGAACCCCTGTTAATCGAACCGAAATTAGAAAGCTTTGAACGGGCCTTGGAACGTTCCCGCACCCTCGAACGCCTCGAATGGCAACAGGTTCTCGTCTAGAATTGATGTTCCGGGATGATGGGGCGATTATCCTCTTGCCCCATCTCCACAAGCAATTTAAATTTGCGCGCAGCTTACTGTCCTTTCCACTTTTTCCTTGATATCTATGGCCGTAAAAGTTCTCATTCCTACTCCCCTGCAAAAATTTACAGAAAATAAGGCTACCATCGAGTGTAGTGCTAGTAGTGTCGGTGGTTTAATCGAATCCTTAGAAGCAAGTTTCCCCGGTATTAAGGCCCGCTTATGCGATGAAGAGGGCGCACCCCGGCGCTTTTTAAATTTCTACGTCAACAGTGAAGATATTCGCTTCCTCGATGGGACAAAAACCCCCTTAAAAGATGGCGATGAAGTCAGTATCGTTCCTGCGGTAGCTGGAGGTTAAAGTCCCCATAAGTTTGTTTTCCGTCAATTGTAATTAAACCCCTAGAAAGTGATGTTTTCTAGGGGCTTTTGTTTAGGTAAGTTCTAGTTAGGGTTGCCAGAAAAACCTAATCTTTGTGTCCTTTGTGCCTTTGTGGTTGTTCATATTATTATAAGCTGAGACACATTTGGTCAATTGCCATAGAAGTTCTCATCTAAGATTTGCTCTGGCAAGAAAGGACAAATTTGAGGATAATCATTTTCTGGGGGAATCCGAACACCAAATTGAGCGAGTTTCCCTTCCTTAATTGCCACTTGACGAGCATCTGGATAAGCTTCCTCGATAGCAGTTTCTAGATAGGATTTAAGGGAAGGCGTATTGCGTAAGTTTTTCTCAATTCGCTGGCGATGCTCAATAATAGAACAATACCAGCTATCCTTCATTGATGGCGGTGCGTCTTGCTGTACTTTTAATTTGAGCAAATGAGCCAAAAGAATCATCAAATTACTTTCTAAAGTTCTTTTTTCCGATTTTCCCAACTCGGTTAACTCCTCAATTAAGTTATCAGTATCCAGCGCAGCAAATTCCCGCTTCTGTAGGTGGCTAATTGTTGTTGCGAGCCACAATTGAAAATCTTGTTCATAGAGAGTCTTGGACATAGCGATAAGTTGTTCGTTCGAGTCAATAACTGCACTGATAACTAAGCGGATACAATTCTCAAGGCGTTGCTAATTTCTAGCTTCCCTTGTAGTTTACCAAAAAATAATCTAAAATTGAAACTATCTGTATCCCTTGCTGACTGCATCTGGCTCCCTACACCATTTTCTACTATCGTTGAGCAAACTGGCGAAAGATAAGGAATTAAAACTATGCCTTTAAGTTGGAATGAAATTAAAAATCGCGCCATCGCTTTCCAAAAAGAGTGGCAAGGGGAGACTTCAGAAAAGGCAGAATCTCAATCTTTTTGGCATGAGTTTTTTCATGTCTTTGGCATTTCACGGCGTAGGGTAGCCAGTTTTGAGCAACCGATAAAAAAAGCAGATGATAAACAGGGTTTTATTGATTTACTCTGGAAAGGAACGATTTTAGTTGAGCATAAATCGAAGGAGAAAGATTTAGAAAAAGCCCCACAACAGGCTAAGGATTATTTTCCAAATTTAAAGGAACATGAGTTACCGCGTTATATTTTAGTATCGGATTTTCAACGGTTTAAATTATATGATTTAGATTCTGGTAATGAAGGGGAATTTGAATTAAGTAATTTTGTTGATAACGTTCATTTATTTGATTTTATTGCTGGTTACGAAAAGCGAGTTTATAAAGACGAAGATTCCGTCAATATTCAAGCTGCCGAGTTAATGGGAAAACTTCATGATTGCCTCAAAGAAATTGGTTATATGGGGCATGATTTAGAAGTTTATCTGGTGCGTTTATTATTTTGTTTATTTGCCGATGATACGGGTATTTTTAATCAGGGTATTTTCTGGGAATATATCGATCTAAATACCAAAGAAGATGGCAGTGATTTGGCGATGCATATTGCTTCTATTTTTCAGGTTTTGAATACACCAGAAGCAAAAAGATTAAAAAATCTCGATGAGAATTTAACTCAATTTCCCTACATAAATGGCAAGTTACTTGAGGAGTCGTTACCTTTAGCGGCTTTTGATAGCAAAATGCGAGTCATGTTATTAGAAGCTTGTGCTTTTGATTGGGGAAAAATTTCTCCTGCTATTTTTGGCTCTATGTTTCAAGCGATAATGAATCCAAAAGAACGACGCAATTTAGGGGCGCATTATACCTCCGAGAAAAATATTCAAAAGGTGATTAAACCGTTATTTTTAGATGATTTATCCAGAGAATTCGAGAAGATTAAAGGCAACCGCAATAAATTACTAGAATTTCAGAAAAAGATTGCTAATTTATATTTTCTTGATCCTGCCTGTGGTTGCGGCAATTTTTTAATTATTACCTATCGGGAGTTACGAGATTTAGAGATTT
>JAADBR010000123.1 GCA_009995705.1 Microcystis aeruginosa W13-11 | reverse complement strand
GTCAGGTTTTTCAGGCTTTCCCTGTCTAGTAGCGGCGGCGGTTCTTTTTGCTTCATCCTCTCAATCTACACTTTTTTCTGTTTTTGTCAATCCCCTGACCTGAATCCTTACCAATATGTTAATAGCTACGCAAGTTTCAATCTCTAATAGGGGTTAAGATTAATTGGAACGCTGTAGGGTTGATTCATGAATCAACCCTACAAACTTTCAATCTTTAATAGGGATTAAGATTAATTGAAACTTTTGGGGTTCTGGGACTGCGGAGAGGCAAAGGGCAAAAGGAGGAATGAATAATCAGTTTTTAATAATCAGATTTAGTATAATGGCAAAAAACCCATCTTTGTTCAAGATGGGGTAAGGCAAAAATCAAATCAATCTAAACAGTAACAGGTTCTCGATCGAGGGGTTTAACGCGCTCGAGCAGTGCTTGCAATTGTTCCCCTTCAATCACCTCTTTACTGAGGATTTCTTGGGCAATTTCTTCGAGCAAATCGCGATTTTGAGCCAGGATATCCAGGGCCTGCTGATGACCATTTTCGACAATCTCTTTCACTTCATTATCGATCGCTTTGGCCGTGTCATCGCTCACCAAGCGCCGAGGATTCATCATGCCATCTCCCAGAAAACTATTCTGTTGACCTTTTTCGTAGGCTAGAGGACCCAAGGTCTTACTCATACCATAGGTCGTCACCATGCGTTCGGCCAAATCCGTCGCCCGCTGCAGGTCATTAGCCGCCCCAGTAGTAATACTACCAAAGACAATTTCTTCGGCGGCCCGACCGCCTAAAAGAGTAGCAATTTGGTCGCGTAATTCCGTATCATCCATAAGGAAACGGTCTTCCGTGGGCATTTGCAGGGTATAACCGAGGGCTGCCATGCCGCGAGGCACGATCGAAATCTTAGCAACTTTACCACCCCCCGGCATAACTGCACCGACGAGAGCGTGACCAACTTCGTGATAAGCGACGATTTTCTTCTCTTTTTCCGAGAGAACCCGGCTTTTCTTCTCTAAACCCGCCACTACCCGCTCGATTGCCTCATTAAAGTCCTCTTGGGCGACGGTGCTGCGTTGATTGCGGGCTGCCAATAAAGCGGCCTCATTGACTAGATTAGCTAAGTCAGCACCGGCAAAACCGGGGGTACGGGTAGCAATCTGTTTTAAATCCACACCCAATCCTAATTTTACCTTACCTGCGTAGATTTCGAGGATTTTTAAGCGTCCAGCCAGATCAGGGCGATCAACTAACACTTGGCGATCAAAACGGCCGGGGCGTAAAAGGGCGGGATCAAGAGTTTCAGGGCGATTAGTAGCGGCCAGCACGATTACCGTCGCATCCCCGGCGTTAAAACCGTCCATTTCCGTCAATAATTGGTTTAAAGTCTGTTCCCGTTCATCGTTACCCCCCATAAAATTACCGTTAGCGCGAGATTTACCGATCGCGTCCAATTCATCGATAAAAATAATACAGGGGGCTTTTTTCTTGGCCTGTTCAAACAGATCCCGTACTCGGGCCGCACCTGCACCGACAAAGAGTTCCACGAATTCCGAACCTGAGATACTAAAGAAAGAAACTCCCGCTTCTCCCGCTACTGCTTTTGCCAGCAGGGTTTTGCCTGTCCCCGGTGGACCGACTAGGAGGACACCCTTGGGAATCCGCGCCCCGATTTGAATGTAACGTTGGGGATATTTGAGAAATTCGACGATTTCGGCCAATTCGGTTTTCGCTTCTTCCACACCGGCCACATCTTCAAAAGTGGTTTTGGTGGTATCTCCTTCCACATAGACTTTAGCGCGACTTTTGGTAATCGATAAAGCCCCAGCTGGACCACCGCCACCGCTGCGAGCGAGGAAAAATTGCCAAATACCGACAAAAATCAGGGGAGGAATCACCCAACTAAGAACACTACCAATCCAGCCATTTTTGGGTGGTGGGGCAGCGGCGAATTCTACGCCCTTAGCTTCTAGACGTTTGGGCAATTCTAGGTCAAAAATCGGTGTAGTGCTGAAAATTCGTCCGTAGTTGCCCTCTTGGTCGTTTTTAAGCTGATAACGAATCTCATTCTGTCCCACGGATACCTTAGCGACGTTACCATCTTCCACTTGGTCGATAAAAAGACTATAGGGAACTTTGGGGACGCTAGGGCCAAATAATTGCGGGAAAAGGAGGTTAACAATCAGAAATAAGCCGCCTACGGCTAATAAAACATTACCGATCAGGCGAGATTGTGAAGGAGGTTTGCTTTTTATACTCATTGCTGGGCCTGATTGATTAAAATTATTCTCTATCCTCTCCTCATTGTAGGCTGTTGACTGCTCAGGTTCAGATTGAATCAGGCGGGGGGATTACCGTCGTCTTCGGGCGGTTTTTGCCCTAGTAAAGCCTCTAGACGAGTTTGGGCAAGCTCAAAATCTGGCGCAATTTCTAGAGCTTTTTGGTAACAGGCGATCGCTGCTGGGGTTTCGCCTAAATTTTCTAGGGTGCTGCCGAGATTGTACCAAGCTTGATAAAAATTATCGTCCGCTTCTAGCACCTGTTGCCAACATTCTAAAGCCTCTTGCCAACGTTGCAGTCCGTATAGGGCGCTGCCTCTAGCGTTAAGGATTTGGTGATCGTTGGGGGTGATTTCTAGGGCGCGATCATAACTATTTAATGCTTCTTCGTAGTTACCGACCATGGCTAAGGCACTACCACGATTATGCCAGGCCGAGGCTAATTGGGGATCGATCTTTAAGGCCTGTTCCCAATCGGCGATCGCATTTGACCAATTGCCTAAATTTGCCTGTTCTAAGCCCTGATGAAACCAATCTTCGGCAGTTTCAGGGTTTTTACCCGACAGGGAGGAAAATTGAGCGATGAGACTATCAATAATGCTTTCTGCGTCCTTATTTTCGATCCCCAATTGTTCGGCGATTTGGCCCGCTAGGGTAGGATCGTTTTGCAGACGGTTAAATAATTCATCGAGGGTGAGGGTTTCTAATTGGGGATTTTCTGGGTCATTACCGTTAAAATCGCTAGTTTCACCCGAATATAAGAGATTTTCTGGGGGTTGCAGCAGGGAATAACTACCCGGCACCTGCACCTCATCTTCGCCAGCGTATTCCCAGATTAAAGTGGCAGTTTCTTTGGTGTAGAGTTGATAACCGATCTCGTAGGAAGCTTCACCAATACGTTCAATCCCGGGGAAAGCGCGAGCTAATTCTCCTAAACGGATCATTCTGGTGGCGAGAATTTGGTTAAGGGAAGCGGAGGATTGCAGACGGGTGCCAAAACGCTCTAACCATTCTACCCAATCTTTTTGCCGACCTCGATCGCCCAATTTCTCAAAAAATCTCAGAATTCTGCCTTCGTGCCAACCGTGGGCCACTCCATCGAGTAACTCCATATAGAGAAACTCGTAATCTGTATCGGTTAGGGGAACAGATTCGATCGCTTGTACTCTCCTTTTCCCCCCTTGTCCTCCCAAAAGTCGGGTAAAAAAGTTTTTGATCGCACGCCAAATTTTTCTTAAAAGTCCCTGCATTCTAATCTCGACACTGGTTTTATTAATCTTGCAAGCATCACCCAATTAGTCTAGCAGTTATCAGTTATTGGGGAATAGGGGTTAGGGTTTGGGGATATCTGTCAGGGATCAGTAAACAGTGAAAATACTCCTTACTTAACACCGCTTACTGCTTACCGATAACTTAATTATTGGCCATTACCCAATTAACTAGAGTGCGGACGGGAAAACCGGTAGCCCCAGAATTGTTAAAGCCATTTTCTTTATCGCACCAGACCGGTCCTGCGATATCTAGGTGCAGCCAGGGAGTATTATTAATGAATTGCTTCAAAAATAAAGCCGCTGTAATGGAACCGCCGGGGCGCGGGCCAGTGTTTTTCATATCGGCAATTTGAGACTTCAGACCCTCGAAATATTTTTCTTCTAGGGGCATCGGCCAGAATTTTTCGCCAGCCAATTTAGCGGCCTCGTGGAGTTGAGCAGCGAGACTCTCATCGCTACTCCATAAACCGGCGATATCGTCTCCCAAAGCGACGACACAGGCCCCGGTTAAAGTGGCTAGATCCACGATCGCATCCACCTCTAATTTTTCCGCAAAAACCAAGCCATCGGCCAGGGTTAATCGTCCCTCGGCATCGGTGTTATTGACTTCAATAGTTTTGCCGTTAGAAGCGGTTAAAATGTCCCCGGGGTGCATAGCGCGACCACTAATCATATTTTCTGTAGCTGGACAGATAAAGTGTACTTCCACTTCTGGCCGTAATTGCGCGATCGCCTTGGCTGCGCCTAGGGTGGCGGCACCACCTCCCATGTCCATTTTCATGGTTTCGATGCCACTGCCAGCCCCTTTAATATTCAAACCGCCGGAATCAAAGGTTAAACTTTTACCGACGATTGCTAGTTTACGTTTCGGGGTTCCTTGGGGTTTATAGATTAAATGGATGAATTTCGGGGGAATATCCGAGGCTTTGGCCACTCCTAGGAAGCCTCCCATGCCCAAGCTTTCGCATTCTTGCTGTTCCAGAATTTTGAGACTTAATCCGTATTCGGCGGCAATTTGCTCGGCGGTTTCTGCCATGGTTAGGGGGGTGACGGTGTTAGCGGGAGCATTGACTAATTCTCTGGCCAAAATCACCCCAGAACAGATTTGCTCGGCTTTGGCGATCGCTGATAGTTGCTCTCCTAAACCCAATAACTCGACGGTTTCTAATTTGGCTCCTTTTTCCTCTTTCGTGGACTTGAAGCGGGTATCCTGATGATTGGCCAGCAGCAGCCCTTCTGCGATTGCTCCGGCGGTGGCGGACTGATCGCCAACTACTGGTAAACTGATGGCCAGAGCTTGGCTTTTTTGTTGTTTGGCCAGACGAGCGATGGCAGCGGCCGCTAGACGCAGGGTTTGCAGGTCGAAATCTGTAGTTTTTCCTAATCCCACCAGGATTAATTTGCGAATCTGACCACCACCTAGACGAGTCGCCGCACTGCTGCCTAATTTTCCCTCGAATTCCGTCTCGGAGATGAGATCTCCTAGGTTTCCCCCTAGTTTATCGTTTAATTCTGCCAATTCTCCTGCAATCTCGATGGCTCCTTCTGGTAAACCTAGGGCTAAAGTATCTCCTGTCCAAGTAAGGAGCGAGGTGTCAGTTGATCGAATATCCATTCTTTATCTCGATAATTCTTTGCAAATTGCTTCTATTAATCACTATACTGTAAGCTCTATCAGTGGCTCTCTTATTCTTTGTGTGATAAGTTTAACTTATATAGTAGTGATCGATCTCTGTGTCCTTTGTTTCTCCGTGGTTCCTTCCACTCACTCACCGGCAGGACTGTATCTTAGAATACATTTTACCCACCAAACCCAAGAGAGCCTTCAGGAAATCTGCTGAATAGCTGAAATTACACCCGTCCAACACTGATTGGCGATCGCGATTTTGCCACCTGTTAAATCTCTTTTTCTGTCTGTACAAATTGTTACTTTTTGAAATGAGAATTGCTGTCTGTAAATAGACCCTATTTTTTCGATAATATCTTTAGTCCTTCTTAACTGATAACTGATAACTGATAACTGAATCAATGCGTTATCGACGATTTGGCCGCACTAATTGGCAATTTTCGCTGTTTTCCCTGGGGACTATGCGCTGTTTGTCCTCAGAGTCGGTGTTTGCCGCAACACTCGATCGCGCCCTAGAATTGGGGATTAATCACCTAGAAACGGCCAGAGGTTACGGTAATAGCGAAGTTTTTCTCGGTCGCTATCTGCAGCGTCAAGGGGTGCGGGAGCGGGTTTATCTGACCACGAAATTGGTCCCCACTCCCGATCGCCAAACTATGGAAAAAGCGATCGGCGAATCCCTAGAACGATTACAATTAAATTACCTCGATTGTCTAGCCATTCACGGTATTAACACCCGCGAGCATTTAAACTGGATTAAAGACCCACAAGGCTGTATGAAAGCCGTTTTTATGGCCCAAGAAGCCGGCAAAATTGGCCATGTTGGCTTTTCTACCCATGCACCCCTAGAAATTATTCTGGAGACGATTAATACAGATTTCTTCGCTTTTGTCAATATCCATTACTATTTTTTTTGGCAAAGACAGCAACCGGCGATCGCTTTGGCTGGAGCAAAGAACATGGGTGTGTTTATTATCTCCCCTGCTGATAAGGGAGGTAATCTCCACAGACCTCCCAAGAAGCTAGAAAAATTATGCGCCCCTTTTTCACCCCTAGAGCTAAATTATCGCTTTTTATTGAGCGATCCGCGCATTACTACCCTCAGCGTCGGGGCAGCGATACCAGAGGAATTAGAGACAATTATTAATGTATCCGAACGAGATCAGCCCTTAGATGCGGCAGAAATTGCCGTTTTTAAGCGTTTAGAGGCACATTTAACCGATAAATTGGCTACAGATCTATGTAGCCAATGTTATCAGTGTTTACCCTGTCCCGAAAATATTAACATCCCTGAAGTGTTGAGACTGCGGAATCTGGCAGTAGCTTACGAAATGACCGATTTTGGCCAGTATCGCTATCGAATGCTGGAAAATGCCGGTCATTGGTTCCCTGGACGCAAGGCCAATAATTGTACTGAGTGCGGTGATTGTTTACCTCGCTGCCCGGAAAAATTGCCGATTCCTCGGCTGTTATTTAATACACACGAACTACTTAAAGGACCAGCGCAACGGAGATTGTGGTCATCTTAGGACGAAACTCGAAAAAGTTTTTTTTGGGGATCGTCAAAGTGTAAAAACTATCTTAAGATTAACAGGTAAGAGAATTAACTTTCTTGAATTTAAAGAGACAAAAAACAAGAAATAGATTAAGGAGTAAAGGATATGGCACTCGTCCCCATGCGGTTATTGTTGGATCACGCGGCTGAGAACGGATATGGCATCCCCGCTTTTAACGTAAATAATATGGAGCAGATCCAAGCGATCATGCAAGCGGCGGCAGCCACCGATAGCCCCGTTATCCTGCAAGCTTCTCGCGGTGCGCGCAAATATGCAGGGGAAAACTTCCTGCGTCACCTGATCA
This sequence comes from Microcystis aeruginosa W13-11, assembly GCA_009995705.1. GTDB lineage: Bacteria > Cyanobacteriota > Cyanobacteriia > Cyanobacteriales > Microcystaceae > Microcystis > Microcystis aeruginosa_F. The sequence continues at coordinate 11,428 of JAADBR010000123.1, read as the reverse complement.
CCGCCGCGGTGGAAACCTATCCTCATATCCCCATCGTGATGCACCAAGATCACGGTAATGAACCCGCCACCTGCTACTCGGCCCTCCGTAACGGTTTCACCAGTGTTATGATGGATGGTTCCTTAGAAGCGGATGCTAAAACTCCCGCCACCTATGAGTACAACGTTAACGTTACTGCTGAAGTGGTAAAAGTTGCCCACTCGATCGGTGCTAGTGTGGAAGGGGAACTCGGTTGTTTAGGTTCCCTAGAAACTGGTAAAGGAGAAGCGGAAGACGGTCACGGTTTTGAGGGAGAATTAGATCACTCGATGCTGTTAACCGATCCCGATGAAGCGGTGGATTTCGTCGAAAGAACCCAAGTAGATGCTTTAGCAGTAGCCATTGGTACTAGCCACGGCGCTTACAAATTTACCCGCAAACCCACTGGCGAAATTCTCGCTATTAGCCGCATTGAAGAAATTCACAGCCGCTTACCCAATACTCACTTGGTCATGCACGGTTCTTCCTCGGTTCCCGAAGATCTCCTCGAATTAATTAACCAATTCGGCGGCGCTATCCCTGAAACCTACGGTGTTCCCGTGGAAGAAATCCAAAAAGGCATCAAGAGTGGTGTGCGTAAAATCAATATCGACACCGACTGCCGTTTAGCAATTACCGCCGCAGTTCGGGAAGCGCTATTCAGCAACCCGAAAGAGTTTGATCCCCGTTTCTTCCTGAAACCCTCGATCACCTATATGCAGAAAGTTTGTGCCGATCGCTATCAACAATTTGGTACCGCCGGTAACGCCAGCAAAATCAAACAAGTGTCCCTCGATGACTACGCAGCCAAATATGCTAAAGGGCAATTAACCCAAGTCAGCAAAAAAGTTGTGGCTGTCTAGTGGCTGAATAATTAAGCGATCGCTTAATAGCACCGATCTAGTAGAATTTTTTGGGGTAGTTAACCATAACTACCCTCTTTTTTATCAGCAACGATCGATCTTTGTGTCTTTGTGCTTCGTTCTACGCGCTCGCCCACAGGACTTTATCTTAGAATACATTTTATCTACCAAACCTGGGAGAGCCGAATCGATTTCAGAGAAAAGACTATACTGAAAATAATCAGCAGATCAGCACTGGATTTATAAGAGAAGCAAGATGAGAAAAAAATCGTTGTGGGTGGGATTATTAGTGGGATTTTGGTTTTGTCTGACTTGGATGGCATGGACACCCACAGCAGCCGCCTTTAGCGAAGAACAAAAATTATTACTGCAATCCTGGCGATTAGTCAACCAATCTTATTATGATGACACATTTAATCATCAAAACTGGTGGCAGGTGCGGGAACAATTCATCAAGAAACCTCTCAACGATCGGACGGCGGCCTATAATGCGATCGAACAGATGTTAGCCACTCTCGATGAACCCTTTACCCGTCTCTTGCGACCAGATCAATACCATAACCTACAAATTAGCACCACGGGGGAATTATCGGGGGTAGGACTGCAAATTAATATCAATCCCGACAATGGTTACTTAGAAGTGGTTGCCCCCCTTGCGGGTTCTCCTGCTGAGGCCGCTGGTTTAACTAGCCACGATCGCATTTTGTTTATTGATGGTATCGATACCACTACTTTAACCCTCGATGCAGCAGCAGCCAAAATGCGCGGCACCCCCGGAACAGAAGTTTCCTTAGTCATTCTTCCCTATCAAAAAAGTCAACCAAAAACCCTATCTTTAACCCGTCAACGCATTTCTTTAAGTCCAGTGGTAGCGGTTTTGGATAAAAATTCTAGTTCCTTGCCCATCGGTTATGTGCGCTTAAATCAATTTAGTGCTAACGCTGCCAAAGAAGTCTCGGAAGCAGTGAGGAACCTACAAAAACAAGGAGCCAAGGGTTATATTTTAGATTTAAGAAATAACCCTGGTGGTTTACTGCAAGCGGGCATAGAAATCGCTCGGATGTGGATTAATCAGGGAACGATCGTTTATACGGTTAATCGCGAGGGAATTGCCGATAGTTTTGCCGCTTCTGGCAATGCTTTAACCGAGGCGCCTTTAGTCGTTTTAGTCAATCAGGGAACCGCCAGCGCCAGCGAGATTTTAGCCGGAGCATTACAGGACAATCAACGGGGGATTTTAGTAGGAGAAAAGACTTTTGGTAAGGGATTAATTCAGTCCCTATTCGAGTTACCCGATGGGGCAGGATTAGCGATTACTGTGGCTAAATATGAAACTCCTGCCCACCATGATATTCATAAGTTAGGCATTATGCCGGATCAAGTGGTAGCACAGGAACCGATCACCTATCAGGAAATCGGCACCGAAAAAGATAGTCAATACCAAACGGCAATTCAGTTTTTAAACCAGAACACCGTTTTAGCCAAAGCTTCCTAAGTGGGGTTTTCAGTCATCAGTTACCAGTTATCAGATTAGTATAGTTCGATTGGGGGGCATAAATCGACTAAATCCTTATCTGGCAAAAGACTTAATTGATTAGTTCGTTAGAAAGGGAAAACAATTGACGAAGATCGCATCAATGTCTTTATATATAAGGGTTTTATCCCTTATAGCCCTGTTTATTGCCTAACACAAACAAAGAGAACTGTTTTCAGTTTACTGTTTACTGATCACTGAAAAAACTTCCCCACTTCCCACACCCGACGGCATAGATAGAACAAATTAGCCATTTTTTCCATCAATATCTAAATGATGAAAACCTGTTTGATTTGGAGAGAATGCTAACATCGATTAGAATTTTCCCAGTCAGGGTTTTTCAGCCTTGCAACCTTAACTCATCCTTGATTTTACTGCCATGCAGAGACATATTCGATCGCCCTTAGCCCTAACCCTGAGCATCAGCCTCTTAGCTAATTTTTTAACCGCTTGTAATAATGCCCAAACCCCCGGTGATCAGGGACTAAAATTAGGAGCATTACTGCCCATTACTGGAGATTTAGCCGCTATTGGTCAAAATATGCCCGAAGCAGCCGCCCTAGCGGTAGAGACTATCAATGCCTGTGGTGGAGTCAATGGCAAACCAGTCACCCTCGTGAAAGAAGATGACCAAACCGACCCCGCCGCCGGTGCTTCGGCGATGACAAAACTAGCGGAGGTGGATAAAGTAGCTGGTGTGGTCGGTTCCTTTGCCAGTAGCGTCTCGGGAGCAGCCGTCGATGTGGCGGTGAGAAATAAAGTTATGTTAGTCTCTCCGGGTAGCACCAGTCCTGTATTTACTGACAGGGCGAAAAAAGGCGATTTTCAAGGTTTTTGGGCGCGGACGGCTCCCCCGGACACCTACCAAGCTCAAGCTTTAGCAGTCCTAGCTAAGAAAAAGGGTTTTCAAGATGTGGCCACCGTCGTGATCAATAACGATTATGGGGTCGGATTTGAGCGGGAATTCGTGAGCGCTTTCGATAAATTAGGCGGCACTATCACTAATAAGCAGAATCCCGTCCGTTATGACCCGAAAGCTGCCACTCTCGATAGTGAAGCGGCGGCTGCCTTCGCTAACCAACCGGATGCTGTAGCGGCAGTCCTTTACGCTGAAACGGGCAGTTTATTACTACAAGCGGCCTATAAACAGGGGTTGACCAAAGGAGTTACTGTCCTCCTCACCGATGGGGTTTTTTCGGAAGATTTCACCAAACAGGTGGGGAAAGGAACCGATGGTAAGTCAATTATTGCCGGCGCCCTAGGTACAGTCCCGGGGGCCGACGGTCAAGCTTTAAGCGCTTTTACTACTCTCTGGAAGGAAAAAACTGGCAAGGATGTCACCGCTTTTGTTCCCCATACTTGGGACGCGGCGATTTTATTGATGTTAGCAGCCGAGGCGGCTAAATCTAACACTGGTGAAGGGATTCAAAGCAAGATTCGTGAGGTGGCTAATGGTCCCGGGACGGAAGTAACCGATGCTTGTCAAGCCCTGGAAATGATTCGCAAAGGCGAGGATATTAACTATCAGGGGGCCAGTGGCAATGTGGATATCGATGAAAATGGCGATGTGGTCGGTAGTTATGATGTCTGGACTGTTAATGATGACGGGACTCTCAAGGTTATCGATCAGGTGACACCCAATCAGTAATCAGTAATCAGTAATCAGTGATCAGTAATCAGGGGGCAATAGGCAGCTTTATTCTCCCCACTTCGCAAATCACACTTTGTGCTTTTTGTCAAAAAAACTTTTTTTTTGCAATAAAACTACACAAAAAAAAGATCATCGTTGTGGGTGAAATTGACTCATTTACCCCTCTTAATTAGGATCACCTTCTAGGTGTGGCAAGGGTTTCAAGAGTTGCTGTCCAAAAAAGCACAAAATAACCCATTGTGAAATTCAGTAAAATCGCTGTAACCATGATAACATCGTTGTTAAATAAAAATCTTTCTCAATTAATTTTTAAGAATTTGTAAATATTGCGGAATGTTAATTTAAATATTCTCAAGTTTTTGGAGTCAATCAATAATTTTTACTTATTTTTGTCGAACATTGGGTTAGGAGTCGGAATTCAGGAGATTATTTTTATTTATTCTTCCCAAACCCCACGTCATAATTCCCAACCCATCACTGATGACTGAAAACCGAGACAGTTTTCTGAGGACTTTTTTTACTGGTGGGAACTGGATCGGGGTCATTTTCTTCCCTAGCCACCCGGATTAAGAGGGCGGCTAAAAAGAGACTGGCTAAACTGGAACTGCCGCCATAGCTAAAGAGAGGGAAAGGTAGGCCCGTAGTGGGTAAAGAACCAGTGGCCACACCGATATTTAACAGAGATTGACCGATTAAGATTACCATCGCCCCGATCGCCACTAATTTTTTGATGCGATGACGACATTTAACCGCCACGATCAGGGCAAGAGTAGCGTAGAGAAATAGCATAATTAACAGTAAAATACCGCCAATAAAACCAAATTCCTCACCAAAGACAGCGAAAATAAAATCCGTATCTGGGAAGGGTAGATAAAATAATTTTTGTTGGGATAGACCGTAACCGCTGCCAGTGCTTCCGCCAGAACCAATCGCCAGTAAACTCTGCACTAATTGATAACCGTCCCCCCGGGGATCCTGCCAGGGGTCTAGGAAAGATAGAATCCGTTTTCTCTGGTATTCGCGGAAAGTAACACTAACCACGGCCATAGTTACACCCAGTAGAGCGGTGCTGGTCATGTAGGATAAAGGCAGACCAGAGGCAAGAGCGATCAGCCAGAGAGTTATACCACACAGAGCAGTGGTACTCAAGTTAGGTTGTAAGAGAATGCCGGCTAGAATTAGCCCAAAAATAGCGATCCAAGTTAACCGTTGATTGACATTTAAACGCGGCCATCCACCGAAAACCGCTGCTCCTTGCAGGACGAGAAACGGTTTCATAAATTCCGACGGTTGCAAGAGAATCGGCCCGATTTTAATCCAACGGGTGGCACCGTTGATATTAGCTCCCAAACCGGGGATGAGAGTGATCAAAATTAATCCTAAAACTAATAAAATCATCCAGGGTGCGATTTTGAGGAGTTTCTCGATCGGCAATCGCACCAAGAAATTAAAGCCAATTAAGCCAATCCAAAGCCAGACTAATTGGCGGATAAAATAATATAGTCCGTTATCGAAGCGACTGTCAGCCAGAGCGTAGGAAGCGGAAAAAAGCACGACTAACCCGACTAACAGCCACAAAAAAGTCATCCAGCGCAATAATCGCGCTTCGGCTGACCAGTTTTTCACATCGGGGTCAAAAATAGGGATAATATATTGCCACACGGAGATTTTTCGCAAAGAAGTATCTTGCACAGATTAACCGAGAAGACTAGGCTCGATCGCAGTTTGTTCCCCTATCCGACGGCGACATGACCGATTAAACCCGCGTTTTCACCGTGCCATTCTAGGGTATCACCGATCGCCTGACCGTTGTGATAGGCAGCCAAGAGAATTTCCGCCGTTTTCCCCCAAACAATATTACCCTGACGATCAAGGGAAATCATGCCCAGATCCCGACCATTAGTTTGGGATTCGTGCATCGATTTCTCCACGGCAGCGGCTAGGGAAAAACCATCGGTGACGCGAATGACCACCTTAGCGGCTAAACACTCATCGATAATATCTTCCCCGACCCCCGTACAACTTACTCCGGCCCATGGATTCGCATAATTGCCGGCCGGCATCGCACTGTCACTAACGCGACCGATTCTTTCTAATCCCTTCCCCCCAGTAGAAGTTCCAGCGGCGATGTCTCCTTGCTGATCAAGAGCTACTACCCCGATAGTTCCCCGTTGTGCTGACGAATCGGCGAATAAACGGGCCATTTTGCGATTAAAGTTCGTCTTTCTTTCTTGCATCCATTCTTGAATCCGATAATCGGTTAGGGGATCATAAAGGGGAATTTGTAATTCTCGGGCCAGATCTGCAGCCCCAATTTCCGAAAGAATGCGATCCTCTTGACTTTGGAGAAATTGAGCTAGGCTAATGGGGTTCTGTACCCGGGAGACGTTAATGACACCGCTTAGACGCTGGTGACGACCATCCATCAAGGCTGCACTCATTCGCACCTGACCGTCCGATTGCACCACCGAACCAGTCCCAGCATTAAATCGTGGTTCATCCTCCAGTAACATACATCCTTTTGTCACCGCTTCCACAGCACTTGCACCATTGTCAAGGAGGTTGTAAATATTCTTAACAATACCTCGGAGAGAATCGCGCACTGATTCTAAACCACCTTTGTCCTCTAGGGAACTCGCTCCCCCATGAATAATTAACTTCGGATTTACTCTGGTCATCGAAAAATCGAGTCCGAAACCCCGTCTCTTGAGGACGGCTTTACCATTAAATAGTAGCGCATTTACACCATCTATCTTCACTTCCCCTTTAACAAAAGGCCATAAACTGTGCTGTAGGAGGGATTAAGACTCACCTAAAAACACCTTTCTTGATAATTTAACCGATGGTTTAAAAGCTTGGGGCAATACTTTGACCTGGAAAGGAAAACTCGACTCTTGGGAAATTATGGTTTCTCGCTCCCTAGAACAAAGCAACTACTATCGCGCCACTCTCACCAATGCCAAGGGTTGGACTTTGCACCCCAACGAGCGCTCTGCCGCTTTTAGGCAAGCTTGGCCGACTATTATCAAGAAAATCGAAGCTGGTATTTACCCACCGACCCAAGCTGGTTACTATGACCTAATCTCGGAATTATGGTATTGAGAGAGGGTTATTCCTCTAGATTTGAGGTGAGGCGGTACTGAGAGATTACCTGTGAGGCGATATTTTTGTTTGAATTAGAGAAGACAGAAAGGAACAACCCAAAAGAAAACCCAACCACCGCCGGAGATTGGGTTTTCTGGTTATCAATTGATTTTAAGGGGCTAAAGCGTTACCGCGCAGGAGAGAACCGATGGTTTTAGCAGTAATCTTCATCTGTAGGAGAGGATTAGCGGGAACAACGGTTTTATAGAGATAACTGTCAAAAGTCATCTTCTGTACGTCCTTATCGGAACACATTTCCACAAAAGCTTCCCGGGTGGCATCGGTACGGTAGAAAACCCGTTGCAGGATATCTAACACCAGATAGGTCATACCGTATTTCTTATCCCAACGCTTGAGGTAGAGTTTTAACTCGTCCTCTGTGGGGACACGTTGGCCGCCGTTAGTGACTTCGACAATGGTTTCCGCACACATCCGCGCTGATTTAGCGGCGAAATAGATGCCTTCTCCCGAAGACTTGGTGACTGTTCCCGCGGCATCGCCAACGAGGGCCACACGACCAACTACACGGCGAGGACGGGGATGTTCGGGGATGGGGTGAGCCTCCACGCGGATGATTTCGCCACCTTCCAGACGACGGGCCGCACGAGCGCGAATACCAGCCTGTAGGTCTTTAATCATGGCTTTATTGACCTTCATCGTGCCAGTACCGACGGCGACGTGATCGTATTTGGGGAATACCCAAGCGTAGAAGTCGGGGGATACGTCTTTTCCTACATACATTTCCGCCAGATCTTCGTAGTAGGCCATTTTATCTTGGGGGAGACGGATGCGTTCTTGGAAAGCGATCGCATAGTTGTAATCCCCAGCATCAATAGCTTTGGCAATGCGGGAATTAGCACCGTCGGCACCGATAACCACGTCCACCTTCAGAGATTTCATTTCCCCTTGGGAATTGCCGTGGGAGTGATCAGCGTAGTGTAGGGTATAGGGATCGGTGCTATTGGTGGGAATATCGAGACCGTAAACAGTTCCGTTGATTAAATGCGCTCCTAATTTATGGGCGCGTTCTCTCATAAAACCGTCGAGGACTTCCCGACGACACATACCGATATATTCGTCTTCATTATCGAGATTAATATCGACTTCGACGTTAGAGGGGGAGATCATTTTCATTTTTCTCACCCGGCGATCAATAATTTCAGGAGGTAGGTCAAATTCGCTCACCATACAGAGAGGAATCGCTCCACCACAGGGTTTAGCGTTATCTAATTTGCGTTCAAATAAATAGGTTTCAATGCCTGCTTTAGCTAATGTTTCTGCCGCCGAAGAACCGGCCGGCCCTGAACCCACAACAGCGACTCTTAACACTCAGGTTTTCTCCTACATACTTACGAGCGAGTACGCTTTGCAGTGTACCACAGGGGTTTAGCCGAAAGAAACGATATCCTCCGATTCTGCCCGATCTTGCAACAGTGCTTAACATCCTCTGTTACAAAAGTTTATTAGTATATATGTATTTCCTAATCAACTTTCGGACGAGATCGCAATCCCAGAGCTACTTAGTTATATCCATGCCTCCTAACAAACCAGGTTTTCACCATTTGGGTAAGCACACAGTAACTGGATAAAATCAACGCTAACCAGAAGAAATATTTAGCAGGTAGGGGAACGAATCCTAGTACAGAAGCGATCGGCGAGAATGGCAGATAGATAGCCACTGCCATGACGGTGAGAGTCACCAGTAGCATGGGTAAAGACGGACGACTTTGCAAGAAGGGAATTTTGGGAGTCCGAATTATGTAAACAATCAATGTCTGAGTCATCAAACTTTCGACAAACCAACCTGTTTGAAACAAGGCTTGCTGTTCAACGGTATTAGCTTGAAAAACAAACCACATCAAAGCAAATGTGGCATAATCAAAAATTGAACTCATCGGTCCAATGTATAGCATAAATTTCTGAATATTACCCACCTGCCATTTCCGAGGTTTTGTCAAATATTCCTTGTCCACATGGTCAAAGGGAATTCCAGTTTGGGAGAAATCATAAAGTAAATTATTGACTAGGATTTGCACAGGTTGCATGGGCAGAAACGGCAGCAAGGCACTAGCACCGAGAACGCTAAACATATTGCCAAAGTTAGAACTCGTACCCATTTTGATGTACTTAACAATATTGCCAAAGGTTTTACGACCTTCGAGAATTCCTTCTTCCAACACCATCAGACTTTTTTCTAACAGAATGATGTCAGCAGATTCTTTGGCAATATCCACGGCTGTATCTACGGAAATACCGACATCCGCTTCTCGTAGTGCGGCGGCATCATTGATACCATCTCCCATAAACCCGACAATATGACCTTGACGACGCAGCACCCGAATAATCCTCGATTTTTGCAGAGGCGATAGTTTAGCAAAAATTGTAGTAGTTTGGGCAAGAGCCGTCAGTTCTTCATCCGATAGTGCCTCAATCTCGCTGCCCAAAAGGGTGTGATGAACGTACAAACCCACATCCTTACAGGTTTTAAGGGTGACAGTCGGGTTATCACCAGTCAAGACTTTTACCTGTACACCGCTGTTATTGAGAGCAGCGATCGCCTGGTAGGCTGAGTCTTTGGGTGGATCGAGAAATGCAATCAAACCGATCAAAATTAAATTCTCTTCATCGGCAACGGAGTAACTGCGTTGGTCTAAGGGTAATTCTTTATAAGCTACCGCAATCACTCTTAGTCCATCTTCGTTGAGTTCCTGATTTAACTGAGCCACTTGTGCATGGATCGAAGCATCAACGGGCAAAATCTGATCATTTACTTTGACCTGTGTACAGACTTGCAGAATTTCTTCAACAGCACCTTTGCAAATTAGTTCATGGTGGTGGTTTTCTTCTTCCACCACAACGGACATACGACGACGGAGAAAATCAAAGGGAATTTCATCAATTTTGAGAAATTTATATTCCACTTTTAAGGATTCGTGGAGTTCAATATGTTCTAGTACCGCTACATCGAGCAGATTCTTCAAACCTGTTTGGTAGAAGCTGTTGAGATAGGCAAATTCTAGAGCCTCTTCATTTTCTTCCCCATAAATGTCTAAGTGCATTTCCAATACAATTTTGTCCTGGGTGAGGGTACCCGTTTTATCGGTACACAGAATGTCCATTGCCCCAAAGTTTTGAATAGCATCGATATTCTTGACGATCACCTTTTTCTCAGACATATCGATCGCCCCCCGGGCCAGGTTTGCAGTCACGATCATCGGTAACATCTCTGGGGTTAAACCCACCGCCACCGAAAGGGCAAAAAAGAAAGCTTCTCCCCAGTTCCTTTTGATCAAACCATTGATCAGAAAAACAAGCGGAGCCATCACCAGCATGAAACGCAGTAGCAGTAAACTGACATCATTCACGCCCTTATCGAAACTGGTCATGGTTTTCCGACCCACCAGGGTTTTCGCCAGAGAACCCAAGTAGGTATTGCTGCCAGTTTCAATGACAACGGCTGTTCCTGTGCCGCTGATCACGTTTGTGCCTAAGAAACAAAGATTGGCTAATTCCAACGGATTTTGGCTTTGTAACTGATCCTTAGGCAACGTGGATTGTTTCTCCACAGGCAAAGACTCGCCCGTTAAAGTACCTTGGCTGACAAACAAATCTTTAGCCGTAATTAAGCGCACATCCCCCGGGATCATATCCCCAGCCGCCAAGAAAACTACATCACCGGGTACCAAAAATTTAATGGGGATTTCTTGTCGGTCTGGAACATCAAGATTGAGGATCAAACCCATATCCTCTGCCAAGCTGGGAGAAATATCTTTCCGGGGATCTTTTCGGCTCACAGTGGCAGTGGTATGTACCATTTCCCGTAGTTTTTCAGCTGCTTGGCTGTAGCGAAATTCTTGAGAAAAGCGGAGAATAACACTGAAAATCACCATGCTAAAAATAATTACGGCGGCTCTGACATCTTCAGTTAATAAAGCAATAACTGCCAGAATAATTAATAAAATCGCCAGCGGATTTTGAAATGTCTTCAACAACTGAACATACCACTGCGGTGGTTTCTCATGGGCGATCTCGTTCAACCCAATTTTGCTTAGTCGGAGATTGGACTGGAGTTCGCTTAACCCCTCAGAAGAGGTATTAAGCATTTTTAACCCACATTCCGCACCCTCAACTGTCACAGATCAAAAAAGCCATTAAAGTAGTACATAATAACTAAAATTAATTCAAAGGTTAAAAGGGTTAATGAGAATATATAGCATT
>JAADBR010000122.1 GCA_009995705.1 Microcystis aeruginosa W13-11 | reverse complement strand
AAATCTCTAAATCTCGTAACTCCCGATAGGTAATAATTAAAAAATTGCCGCAACCACAGGCAGGATCAAGAAAATATAAATTAGCAATCTTTTTCTGAAATTCTAGTAATTTATGGCGATTGCCTTTAATCTTCTCAAATTCTCTAGATAAATCATCTAAAAATAACGGCTTAATCACCTTTTGAATGTTCTTCTCGGAGGTATAATGCGCCCCTAAATTGCGTCGTTCTTTTGGATTCATTACCGCTTGAAACATAGAACCAAAAATAGCAGGAGAAATTTTTCCCCAATCAAAAGCACAAGCTTCTAATAACATGACTCGCATCTTGCTATCAAAAGCCGCTAAGGGTAACGACTCCTCAAATAACTTGCCATTTATGTAGGGAAATTGAGTTAAATTCTCATCAAGATTTTTTAATCTTTTTGCTTCTGGTGTATTCAAAATCTGAAAAATATAAGCCATGTGCATCGCCAAATCACTGCCATCTTCTTTGGTATGTAGGTCAATATATTCCCAGAAAATCCCCTTATTAAAAATACCCGCATCATCGGCAAATAAACAAAATAATAAACGCACTAGATAAACTTCTAAATCATGCCCCATATAACCAATTTCTTTGAGGCAATCATGAAGTTTTCCCATTAACTCAGCAGCTTGAATATTGACGGGATCTTCGTCTTTATAAACTTGCTTTTCGTAACCTGCGATAAAATCAAATAAATGAACGTTATCAACAAAATTATTTAATTCAAATTCCCATTGATTACCCGAATCTAAATCATATAATTTAAACCGTTGAAAATCCGAGACTAAAATATAACGCGGTAACTCATGTTCCTTTAAATTGGGAAAATAATCCTTAGCTTGTTGTGTGGCTTTTTCTAAATCTTTCCCTTTCGATTTATGCTCAACTAAAATCGTTCCTTTCCAGAGTAAATCAATAAAACCCTGTTTATTATCTGCTTTTTTGATCGGTTGCTCAAAACTGGCTACCCTACGCCGTGAAATGCCAAAGACATGAAAAAACTCATTCCAAAAAGATTGAGATTCTGCCTTTTCTGAAGTCTCCCCTTGCCACTCTTTTTGAAAAGCGATGGCGCGATTTTTAATTTCATTCCAACTTAAAGGCATGGTTTTAATTCCTTCCCTACCCCCCTACGAGTCTGGGTAGGGAATCTGGCACATTCGGGGAAATAATCTTGATTAAGGTCTCTGGTCTTGATTTTGAGGATAACTGGGGAATAGATCTCTGGGGAAATCCTCGGCACTTAAACAGGTTTGTAAAGCTTGGGAGGGGTTATTTTTGTCCACACCACGACTGACAGCGACCACGCATTGGGAAAAGCGACCGGGTAATAAACTTTGACGACAGGAATCTAAAACCTGTCTAGAAATCCCTAATTTATCAGGTTCCTTGGCTGTTTCCGCTTGTTTGAGGGAATTAGTGGCAAACAAGGGGGCAGCGCGATGGATATCGACCACACAGTTACCTAGGTCGATGGGACGACGCACTTGAAAACAAGCTTGCAGAGCTAGATTACCATTGATCGGGGTTTTGGATTTAATCATCACCACACAGCGGGATAATTCTTTGGGAATTAATGCTTCTGAACAAGCGGTGGCAGCATCTTGGGGACTCACTCCCGTGCCGACAATCTGACTGATACAGGCACTAAATTGATTGTTGTTGCCAAATGCGATCGCTGTTTGGTTCATTTCTACTAGGCCAAGGGAAATAGCAGCGATCGCGCTCCAACTAGCAATTTTTTTAATATGGTTTTTCATTGTTTGCTCACACCGAAGATTTTAAGGCTAACTGGCCTTGATTTTAACAGATTCAAGGGCAATGATGGGGGGAGGAAATTATGAATTATGAAGTGGGGAGATGGGGGAATTCGACTAATACCCCAAAACCCCAAAACCCAAGGACCAAAATTAGTATTCTGGTACAGTGGAATCGACTTCGCGACTCCAGGCACTGATACCACCTTTGACGTTAATTCCTTCGATACCTGCCTCTTTGAGGATAGCGAGGGCTTTAGCGGAACGTCCTCCCATCTTACAATGGGCGATAAGACGATAACCATTGACTAATTCCTTAATTTTGGGAATTGCCGCACCATTTTCGATATCGGGTAGGGGAATTAATACCGAGTTGGGGATATTAGCGATTTGGTACTCGTTGGGATTACGCACATCGATGAGAATGTAATCATTGGCATTGCTGTCAAGTAGTTCCTTTAACTCTACTACGGTCATTTCTGTCATTTTTTGCTGTTCTGCTGCTTCTTCTGCCTTCGCTTGCGGAATACCGCAGAATTGTTCGTAATCAATTAGTTTTTCAATGACGGGACGGATGGGATTCGGACGCAATTTTAACTCGCGAAATTTCATTTCCCAAGCATTGTAAAGCAGTAAACGACCACTGAGGGTATCCGGAGCGCCGAGGATAATTTTAATGGCTTCTGTGGCTTGAATTGTGCCGATTACTCCTGGTAAAACTCCTAAAACGCCGCCTTCGGCACAGGAGGGAACCATCCCGGGTGGTGGCGGTTCGGGATAGAGATCGCGGTAGTTGGGACCACCTTGGTAGTTAAAAACAGTTGCCTGTCCTTCAAATCGGAAAATTGAGCCATAGACGTTGGGTTTGTCCAGAAGAACACAAGCATCATTAGTCAGATAACGGGTGGGGAAATTATCTGTCCCGTCGATGACCACATCATAGGGAGCTAAAATGTCAAGGGCATTTTCGGAACTTATGCGGGTTTCGTACAAATCCACCTGACAATAGGGGTTAATTTCTAGAATTCTGTCCTTAGCGGAAACAATTTTCGGTTTACCTACCCAAGAAGTGCCGTGAATAATTTGACGTTGCAGATTGGAACTATCGACGATATCGAAGTCAACAATACCGATTCTACCGATGCCAGCCGCCGCTAGATAGAGTAAAAGCGGGGAACCGAGTCCCCCGGTGCCGATGCAGAGAATACTGGCGGCTTTTAGTTTTTTTTGACCTTCTAAGCCCACTTCGGGCAGGATAATGTGTCGAGAGTAGCGTTGAACCTCCTCTTTGGAAAGTTCGATCGCTGCGAGATGAGGATTTAGCATAGATTGGGTAAATAGTGAAACCTGACTCGATTCGGGCAAGAATTTCGTCTCAGCACGGTTTAGAGACAAAAATCAGGAAGACTCGATCGCTTCCTGGATTTTTAATTCTTTCTATGATTATGATAGTGTGAGGGTCTGGCTCCCTGTTGTTAATATTAGTTAACTTTCCCCTGCTACTTGGGTGCGGTATTCACTAGCGGAGAGGGTATCAGCCAAGGCAGTACCGGGATTTTCTACCCGCACTTTTAATAACCAACCCTCCCCGTGGGGATCATCGGCAATTAAATCGGGGGAGTCAATCATCGCTTGATTGCGATCAACTACGGTTCCCGAAACGGGGGGATAAAGATCTTCTACCGCTTTTACCGATTCGATCGTGCCGAAACTACTACCTACTTCCAGCACCTCTCCCAATTCGGGCAATTCTAGAAACACGATATCACCCAATTGATCGACGGCAAAAGCACTAATTCCCAAGGTAGCGATTTCACCTTCGAGTCTGACGTATTCGTGGGTTTCTAGGTATCTCAAATCCTCGGGATATTCCAGTTCCATCGTTTGTCTCTAAATATTTACAGCATCAGTTAGTTTACTAGATCTCTTGGGGAAAATGTTGATCGGGTGGGGCTGTTTTATACTAAATCCTGTTTGAAAGGTATAGAGAGTGGGAAGTGGGAAGTGGGAGTGGGTTTTTAAAGTTATCGGGAGCGTCAATTATGTTAAATTCCATCTTAGAGCCTCTTGGTGGCGAACATCAAACCATAAGAGCCTTTTTTGAGCCAAAAACCATCGCTGTGGTGGGATTTAATGGCGAAAATCCCCAACTTGATCGCACTCTTTTAAATAATCTCTATGATAATCCCGGTCAGCACCGCCTTTATCTAGTTAATCCTCACCCCGAAAACTGGCTCGATCTTCCCATCTATAGCAGTTTACCAGATATCCCAGCCGCGATCGATCTGGTAATTATCACCGCTCCCGCTCCCGAAATTCCCGCTATTATCGCCCAATCTGTCGAAAAACAGGTTAAATGCGCCCTGATTCTCTCCACGGGTTTTCGGGAAACTGGCCAGATGGGGGAAAATTTACTTAGGGAAATTAAAGCGATCGCTGGTCAAAAATTACGCATCATCGGTCCCCATAGCTCAGGAATCTGCAATCTCAGCCAAAATCTTAACGCCACCTTTTCCCCCATCCTGCCGAAAACCGGTTCAATTGCTCTGATTAGTCAAAGTGGGGCGATCGCTGATGCCGTGCTTGATTGGAGTTTAAGCGAAAATGTCGGTTTTAGTCACTTTATCTCCCTCGGAGTTCTTTTAGATGTGGATTGGGGCGAATTACTCTATTATTTAGGAGACGATCCCCAAACCAAA
Organism: Microcystis aeruginosa W13-11; assembly: GCA_009995705.1. Lineage (GTDB taxonomy): Bacteria > Cyanobacteriota > Cyanobacteriia > Cyanobacteriales > Microcystaceae > Microcystis > Microcystis aeruginosa_F. Next base: position 11,476 of record JAADBR010000122.1, on the reverse strand, counting down.
AGCATCGTTATCTACTTGGAATCCCTGAATAATGCCCGCTCTTTTCTGTCCTCGGCCCGAGAAGTTGCCCTAAATAAACCAATTATCGCCATTAGTCGCCACAGTACCTACTTTGACTCCACTGCTCTTTCCCATGCTGGTAAATTAACTAGCGATCAGCTAACTCTCTCCGCTGCCTTTGCTCGCTGTGGCATCGTGGAAGTACAAAGAATGGCTGATCTCTTGAATATCACGCAAGTTTTAGGGAAAATTCCCCGATTTCCCCGGGGAAAACGCTTGGCAATCATCAGCAATGGTGTTGCTCCCGCTCTTTTAGCGGCCTCGGCTTTACTAGCGGAAGATGGACAACTGGCAACCCTTACCCCCGCAACCATCGGAAAACTAGCGCCCCTTTTTCCTGCGGATATTGTCCCACAAAATCCCATCGATCTGCGTCGCAGCAGCGATCCCGATAGCTACGCGCGCGCTCTAGAGATCGCTTTAGCGGATGTACATACCGACGCGGTGTTGATGATTCTCTCGCCTCGCTTTAACACCGATCTGCGAGAAATTGCCCGTAGCATCGCCTCAATCGCTCAAAATAGCAAAAAACCCATTTTAGCAAGTTTGATGGGGGGAGAGGGCATTGCAGAGGGATTAGCGTTATTAAATCAGCAGGGTATCCCTACCTATCGCTATCCCGATTCGGCATCCCGGGTGTTTAATTTGCTCTGGAAATATGAAGAGAATCTCCGTGGTCTTTATCAAACGCCAATTTTAACCAATTCTCAGGAAAATGGCTTTGATCGAGCTTTAGTGAGCCAGATTATCGAGCAAGCAGAAGATAGAACAATTCTCAGTGAGCCAGAGTCTTTAACTATACTGAAAGCTTATGGAATCCCTGTTATTGTCACTGAAATTGCTGAAAGTGCCGCAGAAGCAGTTAATCTCGCTGAATCTCTCGGTTATCCTGTGGTGATGAAACTGCATTCCCAGACGATTATCCATAAAAGCGCGGTGGGTGGGGTACAATTGCCGCTTTTTTCCGCTATGGCAGTCGCACAAGCATATCAGGCGATCGAAGCTAATATTAGCGCACAAGTGGGTCGGGAGCATTTTCTCGGGGTGAGTATTCAACCAATGTTAGAGATAAATCGAGGATATGAGTTAATTATCGGCTCTAATTACGATGATCAGTTCGGACCGGCGATAATTTTCGGTGCAGGTGGTCGTTTAGTCGATATTTTTCAAGATTACGCCACCGCTCTACCTCCTTTAAATACTAATCTCGCTCGCCGACTTTTAGAAAAAACCAAGATTTATCGGGCTTTTCAGGGACTAAATGGGCTTAAATCGCTTAATTTAGCGAATTTGGAGCAAATAATCGTTAGATTTAGTAACTTGGTCAGTGAACAACCTCGCATTAAAACTATCGATATTAATCCCTTTTTTGCCGATTCAGAGCAATTGATCGCCCTTTCCGCTTCTATCCTTCTTCATCCTCCAACTACACCCCCAGAAAAGTTATCTCATCCGACAATCCGTCCCTATCCCGAACATTATATAGGGCCTTGGACGACAAAAAGAGGCTTAAAGGTGCTAATTCGTCCGATTCGGGCAGCGGATGAGCCTTTAGTGCGACAATTTCACCATTATCTCTCCCAAGAAACCATTTATTATCGTTATTTTCATCTTGTCAATCTCGATCGCCAAACCGCTTATGATCGTCTTACGCGCATTTGTTTTATCGACTACGATCGAGTAATGACTTTAGTGGTAGAGATTAATAACGATCAGATGGAAGAGCCAGAAATTATCGCTATAGGACGCTTAAATAAACTACATGGCGTTAATATGGCAGAATTTGACCTATTAGTTAGGGATGACTATCAAGGTCAGGGTATTGGTACTGAGTTACTACAGCGTTTAGTCACTATTGGCAAAAAGGAAGGATTAGAGGGAATTGAAGGGCAAATTTTAAGGGATAATCGCGCTATGCAGATGATAGCCGCTAAAGTGGGGTTTTCTCTCTATAAAACCCCCGATTTTGTCAAAGCGGAACTTGAATTATGAAGCCTTTTTGACCAGCTGATCACTAATTTTCTGCCTGAATGGTTCGAGCTAATCCTTGCTCTAAAGTAAAGGGAGGTTGCCAATCCAGGGTTTTTTGAATACAGCTAGAGTCAACGGTAAGAGAACCAAGCAAGCGATCGATATTATAGGTATTAAAAGGGAGGTTTTTCCCTGTTATAGATTCTATCCTATCACCCAGATAACCTAAGAATCTAAGTAAAATAGTGGGGATGGGTAGCAGTTGACAGGGTTGTTGAATTTGTTGAGCAATGAGTCGAATTAATTGAGGAGTAGAAACAGCTTGGTTATCGCTAATTAAAAAGATTTGATTAGCGGCATTGGGATGATCTAAACAGGTAATAATGGCAGCAACTAAGTTACCCACAAAGACAAAACTGCGGCGATTTTTTATTGCACCAAAGGGTAAAGGTAATCCCCGTTTAATTAGTTTCATCAAGCGCTCCATATTAGCGCGATTACCTGGCCCGTAAACTAGAGTAGGACGAAGGATTGTCCAAGTCATGTTACTATCTTTGGCAAGGTTAATTAAAGCCTGTTCTGCTTGCAATTTACTACGACCATAGGGACTATCGGGGTGACAGGGAGAGTTTTCGTTAAGAATATCATCACTTTCAGCAGCCATAGCATGAATAGAACTGACAAAAATAAAGTGTTTAACTCCCGCTTTTAGCGACTGCTTAACTAGGTTAATAGTCCCCTTAGTGTTAACTTTTATAAATGCTGCTTCTGGATTGGCAATAGTCTCATGAAGGATATGAGCGCGTCCTGCTAGATGAATAACGGTATCAATGCCTAGCAATGCTTCTTGCCAATCGGTCATATCATCAATTTCGCCAACTTTGATAGTCTTAATTGACAGGGATGCGGGAAACTCAAATTCTTGGCGGATTGCCGCTGTTATCTGGTAGTTATGTTGATGTAAAGTTGGCAGTAAGTGGCCGCCAATAAAGCCGGTAGAACCTGTAACTAAAACGTTTTTCATTATCGATTATTCAATCAGGTCTAGTAAAGTTTCCAACCATGTTTATTAAAAAAATACACAGCCGATTGAGCAAAAACTATAGCCAGCTTAGTAGAGTTATGCGCTCCTCTTGCCCAATGATGATAAATATTCACATGGGGGTAAAGTATGGTTTTGTATTTTTTAGACATTCTAAGGGTCAAATCATAATCTTCAAAATACATGAACATATTTTTATCAAAATAGCCAATATCATCTAAATATTTTCTGTTAAATAGCATAAAACAACCACTAATAATCGGTACTTCTATTATCTGGTTATAGCTAATATCTCGCATTTCATACCAGTCTAATCTCTTTTTGAAAAGAAATTGCATTTTTTTAGGAATAAAACGTCTAATAAATAAGGTCAAAACCGTAGGTTGACGCTTGCAAAGGTATTGGATATCCCCGTTAGGGTAAGATATTTTTGGAGTAATCAATCCCACCTCTTGGTGCTTATCAAGGTAGTGAATAAGCTCAGTTATCACATTATTATCAAAATAAACATCTGGATTGATAACTAAATGATAATCATAATTTTTAGCTCTAGTAATAGCTAGGTTATGTGCTTGACCAAAACCAACGTTATTACCATTATTGAAGTAATAATCTATATCATATTCCTGAAAATTATCAAAGATTTTTTTGAGTTCGTCGGTGGGAGAGTTATCTACTACGGATAAATTAATTTCTATTGGTGTGCTGAACAGAGATCTAATTGCTTGGCTAACTATGTCAGGGTCATTTTTGTAAAGGACAAGGGAGGCAGTAAGTTGCATAATTTTTCATTTCCTATAGGTGTGCCAAGGTTTAATAATTCCTTGAGAAAAAATCTTGCGGATGCTTTCACGAATAACTATGTCTGCTTGTAGCACCAAGTCTCGAAGTTTTTGTTCGGGTCGTCCTCGAAAAGAGGTGACATGAAAATAATCTTCACTTTCGGGTGATACGGGAGAAAAATAATAGTTGGATACACAACATCTCGAACCATTATATATAACTGGATTGACAGAATGATATGAACTTTTGTCTGTTTTCATAATTACTAGCCTGTTAAATTTGCTCCAAATTGTTCTCTGAGGAGATTTTTATCCATTATCCCACAGTTCTAAATTGCCTCCATAACCCTCTTGCCAATCTGGTGTTACATAGTACAGTAAATTGAGAACTCTGTAATTCCTTCTGTCTTTATCATGGGAATTATCTATGTGAGGATTGAGGAAGCACCCTTGAGCCATCAAGCTAATTCCACCAGCATACAAATATTCATCAGGTAATAATTGAGGGATTCCAGTAATTTCACTCAACAGAGATAAAAATTTAGGCTCTTCGTTACTTGTTATGGTTCGAGAGGGTAGCACAAATCGACTAAATCTTTATCTGGCAAGAGATTTAATTGATTAGTTCGCTCTAGATCAAAAACAATTGACAAAAATCGCCAAATGTCTTTCTCTATAAGGGTTTCATCTCTTATAATCCCGTCCATTGCATAAGACAAACCGAAGAACTAAAATTTAGGATCTTGAAAAGCATAAATAATTTCTTCAAGCAGAGGATTATATAGATTCATTTGAGCCGCCACATACTTAAGCTCTCTGATACTATTTCTTTGACTCATTTCTTCTTTTTGAGGAAAGGCTTCATAAATGAATTGAACTATTTGCTCATCTAATAAATTGTCAATAACACAGCTACTTATCCGGTCAGACATTGCAAATTCCTTTGCCAAAGATTCCTGATTGTCTTCTAGCTTTTGAATAATTAGTTGGGCTAATTGTTTTCTATCAATAAACATGAGTTTGCTCCTCTGGAATAAAAAAATACTTGCTTGATAATCCTCAACTCTTCAGTTGTTTAAGTATGGATTAACCAACGTTACGTTACTTCTTGAAGACTTAACATCTTGCCGTATGGTATGATCAAGAACATGCAAAATGTAAATATGATCTAGCCAAGAAGCATTTTTGTTTTCAAGAATTTACAGGGCGATATTTTTCTGGTTTCATTTTCACTATTAAACTCTTGAATTGCCAGGAGTTCTCCGCACCAATCATTATGATAGTCTTCATGTATATCATCAAAATATAGGAAGGTGATAGGAAGATAGTTGCTGGAGTCATAACTCAAGGAGATTAATGCTTCTTTGGCAGAAGAATAATAATCAACATCAATCACGACATATCCGACTGGAGATTCGGGATTAAGCTTTTTCATCAAACTAGGTATAGTTTCACTTAATTCCCCAATGATAAGTTCTGCATTTTTTGGCAAAAGTCTAACAAGTTGATCCCTATTCATCGGAAAATCGCCTTGCTGATATAGTTCAGGATGATCTTTATAATTTTTGGGAGGTGGCATTCTCAGTCCCGTATCGAAACCATAAATGTTAAAATCGATGCCTGTAATCGATGAAACTTTTTCAGCTATTTTGCACATATTTATTAGTCCTGCACCCGCCGCTACATCAAACTCGATGAGCGTCACAGATTGTAAACCAAGTTTCCTAGCTTCATCCGCCGCTCTTAAAATTCCGTAGGCATTGTGCTGTCGCAATATTAAATCAGAATCAATCTTCGCTCTGTATGAACCAAACAGAGACACCAAGATTGAGAATAGATTCAAGTGAATCGGCTCTGTCACTCTTTCATACAGTATTCTTTTCCATATATAGGAGTGTTTTAACTTAGTCCAAAACATAATTTCTGTTCCTGTTTTTTTGCTCTGTATTACGACTCAGTTTACCATACCAAAACTTCAGATGTCAAAAAGTATATTTTTGACATTTCCAGAAAATTGCTCGAAGCTAAAATTCTTAAGGGCTATTTCTCTACAAAAGGAGCATATGTATTGTAAATCATCATCGCTAATTTTGTCAAGGGTAGATAGGGCCTTTTCTATATCCTGTTCGGTGCTAATATCGAAGACTAATCTTTCACGTTCATTTTCAAAGAAGGGATAAATGTCGACTCCTGTAGAAATATACACTGGTAACCCAACTGAAGCAGCTTCAGCCTCTGAACTGGACAAGAAATTGCACTTATCTTGACCGAAAACTGACCCAACAGAGATTTAATTGCTTGAGTAACTATCTCTGGGTCATTTTTGTAAAGGACAAGGGAGGCAGTAAGTTGCATAATTCTGAAGGAATAAAGTTAAACTTTAGGGATTCTGTATTACGACGCATTTATTCACGTTTCATTTGTAAAGGCTATATCTATATCTAGTAAAACTTCAAGAGTTTCTCGGCTAACACGATCCCAAGAGTAAACATCTTGGTTTTGATATCCCAATGTTACAAGTTGTTCCGCAATCTCAGGATTTTCTATCTGAAACATTGCTTTAGCTATGTCGCTGACTGATGTTGGATCTACTAGGATACCGCCAGAACCAACTACTTCTGGCATTGAGCTGAGAGATGAAGTAACAACTGGACATCCTAATCCCTGTGCTTCTAAAATCGGTATTCCAAATCCTTCATAAAGAGTCGTAAATATTAATCCTGCACTATGACTATACAAAGCTACAAGTTCAGCGTCACTAACACGACCTGCAATGATAACACCAGGAATCTGTTTGGCAATATCAAGAGTTTCTAGACTCCATTGACTCAAAGCACCACCTACTAAAACGATTTTTTTAGCTTGATCCTTTGCAGATTTATCGCGGTAATTTTGGTAAGCCTCAAGAATTCGTCTGGTATTCTTGATAGGAGCGTAAAAACCGACACAAAGAAAAAATGATTTGGATTTAAGCTCTAATTTATCCAGAATATCATTATCAGGAGAAATATCGCTCAAATGCGATCCTGCCAATGGTATCACTTTTATTTTGCTTTCATCAAGGCCACAAAAACGGCAAATGTCAGACGCTGTGTTACGAGAAATTGCTATAATTCTTCTTGATTTTTTGAGAGAGGGAGGAATCAACAATTGCCAATAAAAAGTTCTTAAAAATCCCACTTCTCTCTGAGAAATCCAAGCATAAGCATCATGAATGGTAACTATTTGAGGGACATTCGATAGTAAAGAGCCTACATAGCCTATATGGAATAAAACATCTAATTCTTTATTTTTGCTTAACCGAGGAAGTATCAATTGTTCACAAAAAATTCGCAAGAGCAAATTCTTAGCGTTCGGAAGATGAACTAACATAAAGTTCGGTCGATTTCCATCCCACCATTCTGGTATAATACTGCTAAACAAAACGAATTCACAATCTACCAAAGAATCTGCGTACCATCTCCTAACTATATTATCGAAGTAGGTTTTCACTCCGAAACTTCCTTGACCTCGCATAGCGAGAGCGTTAATTCCGATTTTCATATTTCAAGTGCTTTTTGGTGGAATTTTGTATATGTAAGTATCGATACGGAACGCATACCAAAGAAGATTTGTATAAAAAATCACTTCCATTCTACTGGACAATAGAAGCTCTAACATTTAACATCCATAGACTTAGTAATAGTTATCTCACCTGCCAACAAAGATTGTCTTAAAAATCTCATTATGTAATGAGGTAAGTTATTTAATCTCCATTGTGTGAATACCACCCAGTCTTGTAATTGAGCAGGTTGAATGGGTGAATAAATTTGCTGTTTTTCAGCTTCCATAGCTTCTCTTTTCCTGTTCGTCAATTGGTTTTCATGAATCCGAAAACAACTTATACTTTCACCAGAAAACCGAGAAAATTTTAAATTCGATAACAAAGCTCTCAGGTAAAAATCCGCATCCGAACTTAAAGAATAATCTTCTTTAAACCCCTTGAGCTTTTGGTAAACTCTATTCTGGAAAATCGCTGCTGGTTGAGCAAAGCCAAATATACCAGTTCGGAACAGTGAAAGCAATTGCTCGGCTCTAGCGGCGGACATAGAATAGACGAAACGACCATAACCATCAGTATAGTCACAACTTCCATACACTATATCTGCTTTGGTATGTTTTCCAAAAGTCGTTAGTCGATTCACGCTATCAGGGTATAACCAGTCATCTGAATTAATATAACCCAACCACTCAGTATCACATTCCTGTAGCCCAGTGTTAATTGCTCGATACATATTTCCTGGTTCAGCATAGAGAGTTTTTACATTCCATCTTTTACAGATGTCTATTGTACCATCGGTTGAGCCGCTGTCTACTACGATGACATTAACCTCTACGTCTTTCTGCGATCGCAAAGAGAGCAGAGTCATATCCAGTGTAGCAGCACTGTTTAATGTTGGAATCACATAACTAATCTCACTCATTTGGCTCACTGTTACTAAACTTGGCTATTTATTAACTGATCATTTTAGAGTTAGCCTTGCGGATACTTTAACACGAATAACGTATGCGTGTATAGTACTTTACGAAACTGTGTCGGTAGTTTATCTACCAATTTAGTGTATGTACGAAACAATAATTGCTCTTTGTTTTTTCCCTGAAGACTACTCAAACCTAGCAAATTATCCTGTTTTGGGCAAAAATAAGAGAAATCATTATCTAGTTCTAGTTCAGACTTCAACTTTTTGCTGATTTTGTAAAGGTCATCCTAAGATACCAAATAGTTTTTACTATGCCAAGGTAATGTTAGTTTTTGAAGTATCTTAATAAATGGAAGTTTTTTCTTGATAACGGACAAAAATCCAGGATTTTTGTCAATTGTTTTTGATCTAGAGCGAACTAATCAATTAAGTCTCTTGCCAGATAAGGATTTAGTCGATTTATGCCCCCCTATCGAACCATACCAAGTAACGAAGAGCCAAAATCCATAATCATGAGAACCATGCTGAAAATCGAAAGGAAAAAGTCTATTTAGACCCATAACTAGGAGAATCCCGCCAGGTTTGAGTAATTTGATTTGATCCTCTATGAATTGAAAACGATAGTCTAGAAAATCAGATGATAAACAAGCATGACCATCAACGGTTCCAACGTGTTCTATTACCCCAAATGACATTACCAGATCAAATTTATCATTTTTATCACTTGCAATTTTTCCATACTCGTCGGCATAGCAGTTATGTATGTATGGCCTCATTTCCAGCTCAATTTCGTTAAACCTACCACCTGGTTCTAAACCATAAGCATCGTATCCGATTTCACGCAGTGTTCTTACCATGATACCCATCCCACATCCAACATCAAGAATTTTGGCTTGATGGTTAATCCCTAAATCTTGAAACAGTTTGGGTAAATAGTTTTGCGCTATGTGACGGCCTCCTAAAGCTTCAGTTGCTTTAAATTGCTCCTCTAGTTTAAAAGATGGATTCGCCCCTTTGTTAGTCATTTGGTTAACTCCTTGACACCAGCTAATAATGCTATCATTTATTATATATTATGCAAGCACAAATTTAGGACTAGATGACTCTTCTCTCCTTATCTGTTCTGATCGTCTAGCATGGACATCATAATCGTGATTTAGCAGTAGTTTCCCGCCATTGTAACACACTCCGACGCCTCTGTCAAGGATAGTAGGGAGGGGTGATCGACAAACTCATCAATAAACTCGTCAATTGAATTGGCAGCTAGCACCACAGCCATTGCTTTTTCTAATTGTTCTACGCTCAACTCTCCTAAGGCGGCTTGAATCTCTAAACGGACTGATTCAAACTTGATTTGCAGTAATCGATCTTACCATCCGTAGAACCACCATCTATAACAATACAATCAACATTATCATAGATTTGATTAATCACAATCTGAATCGTTTGCTCTAAATAATTCTCACCAAGGAAGCGGTGAATTGTCAGACAAACCACTAGCTTCATCGTAAGACTGTTTGAAGTACCCCTCTCCCTTACCTTCTGGATTTGGTGGTGATAATATTAGATATTGTAGGGGAGCAGAAGTAAGTTTACGAGTTGTGGAAAATTCATTATTAAGATTAACTGTTGTCATAACTTTTTAATAGTAAGTAATCTTCAAGCAATCATCCAGAAAGAACCAGGTAATCGATCTTCATTATAAGCATTGATGTTATCAAGGAATACAGAATTCTTATAATAAGATATCATAGATAAGGATGCCAAAACTTCAAACTTTTTGTTAAATTGTAGAAAGGTCTCTAAAAAGTATTGCTCGTTCCAGTATCGTGATTCTTTGAGATTCCATTCGATGGGATAATCATAGGGAAAAAATATATCGTGAATATGAACTAAGACTCCTGTTTGTAAACGGGGATAAACTTGAAGAAATTCAAACTCCACATCACTGCCAGACTTAAACACATGACTAGAATCCACAAATAAAATATCATTGGCTTGCAGGGATTCAAAAACGGACAAATCTACGGACTCTACTTTCTGGGTAAGCAAACTAAATTCTAGAAAATCTTTACTAACATTAACAAAGTCTTTTAAAAAATCTTGAGGATAAGGCTCGATCGAGATCAGTTGTGATTTTTGGGAATTTTCTATAAAATTCATTCTTAAAGCTGCGGCGATAATTTTAGTGCTACCACCTGAGCCAATTTCAATTACCCGATTAGGTTTTTTTTCTCTGACCATAGCATAGAGGACTTCTGCATCGCCACTAATGAGACCAGAACTATCTTCGGAATAACCAAACGCTGAAAAAATTTCTTTATTGTTAAATTCCAAACCATATTTTTCCAGTAAATACTTAACCAGTTCAGGTTGCTTGTCTAGATGCCATTCAATTGAGCTAAGAGGCCTTTCTTTGCCCGCGTATGTCATAATTTCCTGACGGTTGGGTATCGGCTGATAAAAATGGTCAGTAATTAGGGTGTAGCCAATATTTCTTAAGAGGGGATTGAAGATTTTTCTGGCTAGGGCAAATTTAATATTTTTCCTACCCTGCTCGGTTTGCATACGGTTAAGTAATTTTTTCAACATTGTCAACCCCTTTTACACTACTAATATTTACCGTCATGTTCTGTTGTCAAAGCCAACTGGGAACTGGCATCCTTGCTCAAAATGCTTCAATCTGGTTGCCTCCTATTAAATCTTGACGAAATACTGCTACGGCAGTGTGCCACCCATAATGGGTAATTTAATTAACCAACCAGTTCAAGACCCAATTCAATAGGTATACGGGGTACATCCTACCAGATGATCAACTTCTTGTCAAGAAAATTTTTCATCAGCTAATACCAGAAAGCGAACAAGAGTTTTCTAAGGTTATTGGTCATCCATGCTTGATATTCCTATCCTATTAGCTTTCTGGAGAGTTATTGTACTTTAGCCAGTCAATATCTAGATTTATTCTGGCAAATCTCCAAAACGCTCTCGATAGCGTTGAAGCAATGTTTCTAAATCCTCAGCCCGCATTCTTTCCTGTTGGGCCCGCATTCTTTCCTGTTCAGTTAGCTCTGACTCCGTGGGCAGTAAATCGCCAGCAAAAGTCGCCCAACGCAGCCAAACTGCCTCAACTCCCTTATACTCCCCTTGCCAGCGTACCAAGG
>JAADBR010000121.1 GCA_009995705.1 Microcystis aeruginosa W13-11 | reverse complement strand
CCCTAGAGACTCAGCTTTAATGTTAGCAGATCCAGAAGGTAACTTAGGAAAATCAGCTAACCTTACTCTAGCAGAAGTCTTTAAAAAACTTGATTTAAGAGAATGCCGTTTAGTCACACTTTGTTTTGGTGAAAGTGGTATAATCGAAAGTAAAGCCGATAGTATTAGTGATGAATATGTGGGTTTACCTAGTGGTTTTCTATTTGTAGGGAGTTCTAGTGTAGTTAGTAGCCTTTGGACAGTCGATCCCCTAGCAACTACGTTATTTATGGCTAAATTTTATCACGATCTTAAACGAATTTCTATCCAAGATCAAGGGAGTATTGCTATTGTTTTAAATCATACTCAAACTTGGTTAAGAACATTGAACAGTAAAAAATTAGCCCGAATTAAAGATAGTCAAAAATTCCAGCAATTACTCGATCGAGTCTTTGAGAGTAAACGGGATAGAAGAAAATTCCAAGACTTATTAGAAGCGGCAGTGAAACGCGAACCCTATCCCTTTGCCAATCCCTATTATTGGACTGCATTTATCGCAACAGGGGTTTAACTCAGATCTTGCACCATTATCCAAAAGTCCAAAAACCCCGATTTTTTCTGCCTCTAAAAATCGGGTTTTTAATATCAGGGGCAAGATCTGAGTTTAAGAATCAGAACAATTTTGACAAAAATTATCCATTCCTTCCTCCTGTATATAGATAGAAACTGGAGTTGATAAAAGTGTAGCAATTCCTGAAGGACAAAGGAAAGATGCGGCTATCATCTCTGCTAAAGTAGGGATAAGTGCAGGGACAATTTTTTCTCCAACAATTCTATTCTCTGGTTGACAAATAAAATCACGACATTTATTAAGAACAATAGCAAACCAACGAAAATCAGCATTATCTTCTACCCCTTCAATCCCGCTACGAGTGGCAATAGATTCAGCAGCATCTGCTAAATCTCCCTCCCATTCCTCAATAACATCAAGTGCAATTAAAGCGTTCTCATTGTCCGCAAATTCAATACGGTACTGAGCAATTTTTTCCGGTGTTAACTGCGTTGTGTCTGACATAATACCATCCTTAAAGTCAAAACTAATTTTTTCCCATTATCTCACCTTATTAGCTCCTAATCCCACCAAATGCCGTGAGGAAAATCCCTAGCTTTAGCTTGTCCGCGACTTTATGATCGTCTCGTCGCTAACGGTTTTGAATTTACCGATGGCAAGTTAATCTCGTCAAGATTAGCTTACAAGACTAGGAAGAAGCGAATCTTTGGGGGTGAGAATTTACTTTTGTCAAAAATCATTACATATTCGCAATAAAATACACTTTTTTGAGTAAATTAATCTACCATACTTAGACAAGGCGATAAATTATTTTGTACTAGGAATTACGCGCTCAACTTATCTCCTGTTATCCCCAAAGTCAGGAAAAAGAGGAAGTTTTAATGAAAATGATTTCTCAACATTAATCAATTGAGGATGGGGAGAGGTTACTAACGGCCAATATTGCCACCTGAATCGCTTTTTCGATGGCTTGTTGTTTGCTTTCTAAACTAATCCCTTCCTCTTTGTTTCTTTCGGCAATCACAGCACAAATACAAGCGGCAGTAAATCCATAAACCCCCGCCATTTTAAATAAAGTTCCCGCTTCCATTTCATAATTGAGAATATTTAAACGTCGATATTCTTCCGTAATTCCCTCTAAATGGCGCTGAAGATAAGGGTTAGCAGAAGACAGGATTCTTTCTTGTCCTTCATAAAAACTATCCACAGAAGCGGTAATACCTAAATGATAATTTGTAAGGATTCAAACGCTGAAAGCCTTAATTTTCGTGCTTATTGAGAATAAAACTGTTAGTTTAGCGAGTTCTGAGATTTTAGAAGCCGCTCTGTGACTGCATTTGAGACACCTGAATCCTTACGATAATTTACTCCCAAAAATTGAGCCGATTTGACTAGAGCAACTGTCAAAAAAGGATCCGCCACTGCGGGATATTCCGGAGGAGCAATATCATTAGCTGCACCTTGCCTACATAAAGCCGCTTGCGAGATAATAATATCACCAATTTTTATTCTATTTTGAATTGCGCCACAAGTACCAATACGAATAATAGTTTTAATTCCCACCTGTATTAATTCATTAACTACAATACTCAAAGATGGCGCACCCATGCCACTGGTAGCCAGAAGAATTGGGGTAGAATTATCTAGATAGCCAAGATAACTATTTAATCCACGATAATCCGATAGTAAACGTGCATTTTGTAAATAAGTTTCAGCAATATAGCGCGAGCGTTCTGGTTCCCCCGATAATAGGGTGATAGTCGGTTTTGCCGTGCCTAAATTCTCACTGCTAAAGTTGAGATGATAGGGTTTTTGGTGAGATAAGTTATTGGACATTTAAATCAAATTAAGAGAAGTTACTTTGCTTAAATAGGCTTTTAGTTATTATAACAAGTTGAGGTTTTAATTAAAATTAAATATTTAATTATTGACAAAAGAGAATCAAGCTTAAGGACGACTATTGATGTTAAGTTCTTGCACTAATTCCTGTACTGTGGTTGAGGGATTGGCATCAAAAGGATGTTTTTTTGCTTCATCTCTATCTTGAATAAGTTTTGCTGCATTAGTGATTGCCGTTGTCTGGTATGGCTTTAATTTTTCGTACATATCCTCCCGATTTTTTGCATATTTTTCTTTCTCGTTTAATAATTCACACTTTTTCATCTGGGTATTTAAAATTTTTGGGTATTCACTTCGGGATGTGGCAATATCCAGATATTGAAAGTGTAAAATAAACCAAATTTCAAAAGCTTCATTAGAATAGGCAATCTTGATATTTTTTTGTTTAGCCAGTCCTTCTGCTTGATTAAATTGCTCTTTAGAACAGTTATCTTTATCAAAAACACACCAGATTTGATCGAATGAGTCATCTTTGTTTAGATTATCTATAATCTTAATAGCTTTTTCGACTAAACTCAAGCTATTTTTACCTTCACCTTTCACCATGACTTCAATTTTCTTAGGAACAGTAAAAGCCTTAAAATAGTCAACTTCAGTTCCTTCTCCCTCGCAAACAATTAAAAATCTCTTTCTTGTTTCCCTAGTCTTAGTTTGGCGACGTAAATAATCGGAAGTATTCCTGTTTTTACCCATACTAATTACCAATAACTGTACTTAAATCACCAATAAAAGGTATTGCTCCATAACGACCTTGAATATAATCTTTTTCCAAGGTATCATTATTATTAATATCAGCAAATTCCACCAAAGAATATAAATCTGTTGCTCCTTGATTATTTTTTTCGGTAAACCAAATTTGATCCCTCCTCAAAAATTTATGACTAAGTAAATTAATATCGTGAGTAGTAAAAATAAGTTGAGCATTTTTGGGATTGGTTTTCTGAGAATTAAATAATTCGATTATGTTTCTAGTCATTAAAGGATGAAGTCTGGCATCCAATTCATCAATTACTAAAACTTCCCCTTTTTGCAAAGTGTCTAAAATCGGTGCTGACAGAGCAAAAATCTTTTTAGTTCCATCAGATTCATGTTTGTCCATATCAAAAATTTCTAACTCAATCATTTTACCTGTTGAGTCATACTTTGGATGATAGGTTTTTATGGTAGCGGACTTTATTTTACCGCTAGAGTGACTGATGATATTTCTGACAACATCCGGTAAATCTTGCGGGAGACTATCTAAGGAAATTTTTCTAGTTTCTGTTTCTAGGTTGAGATTGTCAATACTTAAATCTAATTTTTTAATTAACTTAGTTACACCATCAATCAAATTTTGTCTATCAGAAAGATGCTCAAGCGTAATCGCTTTTAATAATTCCACATTTAACCCAGACACAACACCTAAGTGACTAAACCAAGAGACAATTTCCACCGCTAGAGAATCATTAAATTGAGCCGCTAGTGATAAAAACAGAGTATTTTTTTTTGTCAATCCTCTTAGTATACTACCTTGTTCAATATTTTTGCTATATTCTATTTTATCGCCTTGCCGATTAAAAATTTTAGTTTCACGACTTCTGGACGTACAAAATAACCATTCAGAAACTATTCGCTTTTGAGTTGCTTCAAATCCATATCTATAAGTTTTATTTTTTAGCTGAAAAACTATTTCAAAAAAGGATGGTTTATCAACAGTTTCGGTACTTAATCTAAAGGGTTCCACATCTATTTTGTCAGTGATTTGTAGTTTAGCAGAATTCATGACAAACCGTCCCATAAAATTGAATGCCAGAATTAAATTACTCTTACCACTGGCATTTGCTCCATAAATAGCGGCACTTTTCAGTAAACTAAATTGTTGATTAACCTTAAAAACATTATTTTTATCAAGCTCATCATTATCATTGGCCTCCTCGGCAGCTACCATACTGAGAGTTACTACATCTTTAAAAGAGCGATAATTGCCGACACTAAATCCGATGAGCATTGCATATTAACCCGAAAAGTCTCTAAGGAATAAAGGAGACGATACTTTTATTTTATCCACTTGTTGAGCATTTGAACAAGAATTGTCGTCAGAATCGGCAAACAATCACAGGAAAAAAGGTAAGGAAAATCAATTCCTTACCTGATGATTGTACACTTCTGACAACAAATTTACACTTTCGCTGACTCTTTAACTAACTTGTTCCAACCCAATTCCTTGAGGTTATTGTTGCGACGCAGGGGACGAGTAGCTAACTCTAAAATATCTCGCGCATTGGTGAAACCGTGGATTTGAGCAAAAGTAAATTCTACCGACCATTTAGTGTTAATTCCCCGCGCTTCTAAGGGATTTGCATGGGCCATTCCTGTAATCACTAAATCGGGTTTTAACTCGTAAATGCGCTGAATCTGATTGTAGTTATCAGGTTTTTCGATAATTTTCGGGATGGTAACACCCATATCATTACAGGTTTTCTCTAGTAATGCCAATTCGGCCGCTTGGTAGCGTTTATCCATGTAGGGAATACCGATTTCATCACAGGTCATCCCGCAACGAATTAGGAAACGTGCCAAGGAAATTTCTAGTAAATTATCCCCCATAAAGAAGACTGATTTACCGCGCACAAGTTGCAGATAATCCTCTAAACTTTCCCAAATTTTTGCCTCTCTTTCTTCTAATCCCTGGGGTTGTACTCCCAAAACTGAACAGATTTTTTCTATCCAAGCGCGGGTTCCATCCGGACCGATGGGAAAGGGTGCGCCAATTAATTTACACTTACGACGACGCATTAAAGTGGTGGCAGTTCTTGATAGAAAAGGATTGACACCAGCGACATAATAACCTTCTTCAATTACCGGTAATTCAGTAAAACGTTTGGCCGGCAACCAACCATCTATTTTAACTCCTTGTTTTTTTAATTCTAGGGTTAAATTAGTCACAATTGGGTCAGGAACAGAACCAAATAAAACTAAAGGAGGATGGTCTTTATATTCCGATTCTTCCTGTTTAATTTCTTCTTTTTTCCGTCCAAAAGTTAAGAGTTTCTGGATAGCATTCCGTTCTTCTTTGTCGTTTTCATGCTTAACTTTTTCGGGACATTTATGCACCATGGAAGCGAGGACGGTATCTTCCCCTTGGGTAAAAGCATAATCTAAACCATTAGCGCGTGCTGTCACGATAGGAATACCGATTTCTGACTCTAGTTTCGGTGCTAATCCTTCCAAGTCCATTTTGATAATTTCGGTGGTACAAGTACCGATAAAAACGATAACGCTAGGGTTTCTATCTCGTTTAATTTGTAAGCAGAGGCGTTTTAATTCTTCGTAGTCTTTTAGTTGAGCGGAAATATCCCCTTCTTCTAATTCAGCCATAGCATAACGTGGTTCGGCAAAAATCATGACACCCATGGCATTTTGCAGGAAGTAACCACAGGTTTTTGTGCCGATAACAAGGAAGAAACTATCTTCGATTTTTTGGTATAACCAAGCAACACAGCTAATCGGACAAAAGGTGTGATAGTTGCCGGTTTCACAATCAAATTGTAAAGCGCTCGGTTCTTGAGTGGCAGTCATGTTTTTAGGTTCTCCTTTAACTTGGTTTATTTAGGTTTTCTCGTTGTAACTCTTGGCGGATTTTTTGCAGTACAGGATCCTCAGTAGTATATAAAGAATTACTTAAGTCTCTTTCTTTCTTTTCTAGTTGTTTCTTCTCAGGATCAAAATTTAATCCTAAAACTTCTAGAAGTTTGTTTCCATCGGAATTAAGCTGACAGAAGGGATACATCCACACTGATAATTGAGATTCTAAAACGGTAATCGCACCTATAATGATGTCAGCACTAGGACGTTTACCACCGTCGGGAGTTTTTCGCCACGAATCTTTAGAATCCATTAAAGACTTAATCCACGGTTGATTGTTTTGGTAGTAATCTAACCATTTATCTGGTAAGATTTTTAGCAATTCCTCAAAAATAATTACTTTGTTTTTTTCGACTGATAATTGTTTTTCTCGGAATCCGTTGAGATATTCAGTGTGCGAATTAGAAATCAGTAATTCTTTTTCCGATTTTTCCAACTCCTTTTTTTCAGAATCAAAATTTAGTCCTAAGACTTCTACCAGTTTGTCCCCATCGGAACTAAGTTGACAAAAGGGATACATCCACACTGATAACTTAGGTTCTAAAGCTGTTGCTGCCGCTATAATTATGTCAGCACTGGGACGTTTACCACCGTCGGGAGTTTTTCGCCACCAGCCTCTAGAATCCATTAAACACTTAATCCAAGCTTGATTATTTTGGTAGTAATCTAACCATCGCCTCGGTAAGGTGGCTTTTAATTCCTCAAAGTTGCTCATTTTGTCCCCTTGACTAAATAATGATGTTTTCCCTATTAGAATTCCCAATGAGAGGAAAAAATGATCATTATCAAGTCCTCGATAAAATTCGTGGGTAGGGTGGGTTAGGTGACGATAAGTTAGGCTATTAACTAATAAGTTAATTCTTCGCCGTAACCCACCCAGAAAAAGAGTTTATTGGTGGTTATTGATGGGTTACGCTGTCCCTAACCCACCCTACAAAATAATCTAAACCATCATTAGATCTAATTCCGCCTCGGCGTTAACTTTGGGTTTATCAGCATTAAGATAGAAATCCGATAATAAAGTGAATAACTCCCGGTCGGCAGATTCTTTGGGAATAACTCCTTCTGGTTTAGCTAAAATCTGATCGGCAATGTTGAGATAATAGTCACAAACATAACTTAACATCGGATCCTTGTCGGCCATTTCAAAGAGAGTTTGACCTTTAACTCTGGAGACGCGAATATCTTCAATTAAGGGTAAAACTTCTAACACTGGCATGGGAACATGATCCACATATTTATTAATTAAATCGCGTTTTGAGGTGCGATTACCAATTAATCCGGCTAGTCGCAGGGGGTGGGTGCGAGCTTTTTCCCGGACGGAAGCGGCGATGCGATTGGCGGCAAAAAGAGCATCAAAGCCGTTATCTGTGACAATTATGCAGTAATCGGCGTAATTTAAGGGTGCGGCAAATCCCCCACAGACCACATCCCCCAAAACATCGAACAAAATCACGTCAAATTCATCAAAAGCGTTCAATTCTTTTAATAATTTCACCGTCTCCCCGACGACGTAACCGCCACAACCGGCGCCGGCCGGGGGTCCCCCCGCTTCCACGCATTTGACACCACCGTAACCTTCATAGATAACGTCTTCAGGCCAGATGTCTTCGTAGTGAAAATCTTTTTCTTGTAGGGTATCGATGATTGTGGGAATAAGAAAGCCTGTCAGGGTGAAAGTGCTATCATGCTTGGGGTCACAGCCTATTTGTAGGACTTTTTTGCCTCTTTTGGCTAAAGCAGCTGAAATATTACAGCTTGTTGTCGATTTACCGATGCCACCTTTTCCGTAGACTGCGAGTGTTAAAGGCATGGAAGTTCTCCTAAATGTACGCTTGAATGGTGAGTTTGTTTATCAGTGCTTTGATCGCAATTATTGACCATCTCCCCCCCCTTGGCAAGAGGCTCAATTTTTGTCTGCTATAGCTAGAGTGAGAATAAAAGCGTAAAAATTAGATAAATAATTTTTTACAGCCTATAAAGTCTCTGAAATTGACAAAAACTTATAAAAACAGTTTTATTTATATATTTACTTTAAATGCAAACAATAAACAAAAAATCGCCAAAGCTTTACAAAAACTCGATAAACAGGGTTTTACCGTGCCAAATCCAGATAAAAAAGGTCAAGATAGAGGCAGTCTAGAGACTGATGGAAGATTTTCGTGAATAATCATTACAATTTTCCCCGTCAGCAGATTAAATAAATCGATCCTGAGAAGGATGCCGAAAAAAGCTGTAGTACAATTGGAACAAAGTACCTGTAGGGTTTCCGATGCGAGTTAAGCAAAAAACGCTGACTACACTCTTATTAGAGAATAAAGCTCCTAAATATCGTTCTTTTCTGGGGTTTTTTCTGGCTGGGTTTCCTTTTCTGTTTTTAGCATATTTGGTTTTTTTCCAGCGTGCTTATCTCGACTGCATTCGGTTAGGCACAAAAAGAATAGATTGTCAATATGTCCAAGAGTATAATTTTCCTGTTTCTAGTCGGGAAAATTTTTCTTTAACTCACATTAAAGCTGCGGCTGTCTATCAGGAAGTTTTTATCAGTGTTGAGCAGGAAAAAACTGTTAATAACACGGTTTTATTGGTCGGAAAAAATAACCATCTCTACATCGAGAATTTTCGGGATCTGCAGTCAGCTAGTGATTTTAAAACCCGATTTGAGAGTTTTGTGAATAGATATCAAACTCAGGAAATTATCGCCAAAAGTTCCCTAGATACCTTATCAGCACTGCTAGAACACCACCATAATTATCCCTATTATCTCTGGGGTATGTTATGCTTATAGCGGTATTCGCTTGAGTGAGATACATACAAAGTCTTGCCTAGACTGACTCATAGCCTGTTGCACTATACCTCATTCGACTGCATACCGCTATATTGTCTGGTCTATTGCTACTTTATGATGCCAGCTATTGGGAGATTTATATCTTTAATCAGAGTACTGCTACCCTAACCCGTAGGCGACAACATTTAATTTTTAGAAGTGAAAGTGATTATCTTCTAAAGAGAATTATTGAAGCAAAGGTAGAAGATTACAACGGCTGTTTAGGGTCTAATTACCGACGGATTATTTTAATCTTATCCAACGGGGAAAAAATTATTCTCAATCGCCGTTTACTGGAATCTATCAGTAACGGAAAAAGGGAAGAAAAAATCCAGGCAATGATTGCCGCAAAGTTAAACTTAACTCAAGAGGAACTGTTAATCTAAGTAAATGCGCTCAAATTCTAGCTATTTAAAGTCTCTTTTTTTCGGTTTCCTATTAGTGACCGTGTTAGTTTATATATTGCGCGGCATAGGAATATTATCCTTTTTACCCGGAGGATTAATTTTGTTATTAATTCTCTCTTCCGTGGTGACGGGAATCCTCTACGGAATCGATAAAACCCGCCGTTTTTAGGAAAATATTGGCTCTTCCTTCCAGACAGAAACGAGAAGGCTGCATCTCATTTTTGTAAATCTACCAAGTTGGGATTTTTAAGGGTAAACTCTCTGCTAAAGTCGGGCGGTACTTTCGATTTTATCACTCAATCCAAGCTTTTGGGGGGTAGAACCCCCCAAACCCCCCGTTGGGGACGCAAGCGCCGTCCCCAAACCCCTCGTGCATTAGTTTTTCGGTGGGATGCTTACAGGCGGCTGCTGATATATCTGTAATAATTTAAAAGTCACTGATAATTGCTGATTGTTGGTATTTCTGCAAATGTGAGATACACCCAACGAGAAGAATCCAACGGTTCTAACGTCAATGTCAAGATTGCGGTAGTTAGTTTCTGAGCAATCCCACTGATAAAAATATCGGCTGCATCTCCTATTTTTGCTATGAGATGCAGCCATTGCTAAAGGCTAACACCTAGACTAATTAACCCCAGACTAAAGAAGATTTGAGCGCAAAAATTTTCTCGATTACCTCTTCTACCACCTTATTGGGAGTGGAAGCACCGGAAGTCACTCCAACGATAAGTTTTCCCTCATTTAACCAGTTATCGGTGATGATTAAATCGCCACCTAAAGGTTTATGTTCGATGCGATTACCGGGGAGAATGCGCTCGGCACTATCGATATGATAGGAGGGAATGGCACGCTCGATCGCTATTTCCTGTAGGTGAGTGGTATTAGAGGAATTATAACCGCCAATTACCACCATGAAAGAAAGCGGTTCTTTCACCAGTTCAAACATGGCATCTTGACGCTCTTGAGTGGCATCACAGATGGTATTAAAACTCATGAAATGATCTTTAAAATTGATCGGTCCGTACTTTTTCAACATAGTATGCTCGAAGAGTTTGCCAATTGCCTCCGTTTCACTTTTCAGCATCGTGGTTTGATTGGCAATACCGATATAGTCTAGATCGCGATCGGGATCGAAACCCTGGGAATGGGCATTTTTAAACTTCTCTAAAAACTCATTTTTATCGCCACCGTGGAGAATATAATTAGCGACATAATTAGCCTGAGCCAAATTTAAAACAATTAGATAAGTGCCGGCAAAAGAGCTAGTGGCGATCGTTTCTTCGTGATTATATTTGCCGTGAATAATCGAAGTGTGGTCGCTTTTTTTGTGCTTTTCCACGGAATTCCACACCTTAGAAACCCAGGGACAAGTGGTATCCACAATCATGCAACCCTTGTCGTTAAGTATTTGCATTTCTGAGACACTAGCCCCAAAAGCGGGTAAAATCACCACATCCCCCGATTCCACCACAGTAAAGTCTTTTTGGCCATTTTCCACCGGAATAAAACCCACGGCCATGGAGCGCAGACGCTGATTAACCGAGGGGTTGTGAATAATTTCGTTAGTAATCCAGAGACGTTCCTGGGGAAAATGTTGACGAGTTTCGTAGGCCATGGCGACAGCGCGTTCTACCCCCCAACAAAAACCCAAAGCTTGAGCGAGATAGATCGTCACGTCACCCCGTTGTAAACGATAATTATTTTCACGAATTTCTTGGATCAGGTCGCTTTGATACTCATTGGTCATCGCATCCATTACTTCCTCTTTGTGACCGAATCCCTTGCGGTTATAGTTATCCGACTGCTGTAGGGTGCGTTTAAAGGATTTTGTATCCATGATTCTCTGATAGGGGTATTGGTGGTGCTAAATTGGGCGAGACAGTAGCTTGCCATATATTAAAAATACCTTATCTAGTCAGCGCAGGGAGTCTTTAGAGACGAGAGAGAAATTCCTCGTCGATATCGTAACCAAACTGTTGAGCGAAAAATTTTAAGCGAGATAAAGCAGGAATTTGCTGACTTTTCAGCCAATCAGACAAAATAAAGAGTTTTTGCATCACAAAAATCTCTAAAGCTTCGGGGTTATATTGAATTCCTTCCCCGCGATGGAATTGATGGGGAACCAACATAGCAGCATAACGAGCGATTTCTCCCTGTTTTGGGTCAAGAATAAAGATTAACCAGGGATAAACCGCATCTAAACGCAGAAACCACAGCCTAACTTCCGGCATCTCCGATAATTCCCGCATATCACCCTCCGCACGAGGATAATCTATCTCTAATTGTAGAGCTTGTTCCAATTTTGTGATCGCTGCTCGCGATTGATAATCTTGAATAATAGTCTCTAAAGATGAAAGATCGAGATTTTGAATCTGATTGGGGTTAAGAGCGATTTTGACAGTCATAGGAGCCAATAAAAGGTTATATTGGGCGAAATTAACGTTTTTTATCCCTAAATCGGCAATGATCTATCTCAGAAAATACTCTCGATCGGGACAAAAAAACTAAGTATGACTATTCTCTCACTCCAGAGCGGCCAGGGAAACCCGACTGAAATCGCCAAGCTTGGATTTCTCCCACAATTGAACCTACCCTGCACACCGGGTTTTTTAGTCGGCAAAATCGGGAACCAAGGACACGAATTATGGGAAAATAAGCGTATCTTTTCCGCTTTTATCCCATGCAGGCCAACTTGTTGACTAATATCCTCTTACCCGTTGCCCTAGGCGTTTTAATGTTAGGTATGGGATTGGGATTAATTGCCGCCGATTTTCAGCGTATCACCCGTTATCCCAAGGCAGTCCTGATCGGTTTAGTCAATCAAATTATGATTCTACCGATCATCGGTTTTATTATTGCTTCTCTCTTGCCTCTCCGGCCAGAAATTGCCGTCGGTTTAATGATTGTCGCCATTTGCCCCGGCGGTCCTTCCTCCAATGTTTTAACCTATTTAGCCAAGGGAGATGTGGCTCTTTCTGTTACTCTAACCGCTTTTAGCAGCATCATCACCATTTTCACAATACCTTTTTTAGCTAGTTTTACTCTCCAGCATTTTATGGGGGAAAGTGCCGCCATCTCCCTACCCATTGGTTCCACTATGGCGCAGATATTTTTGATTATAGTTTTACCCATGGTTATGGGGATGACTATCCGCCATTACTTTCCTTTACTGGCCAAAAGTCTGGAACCGATAACTAATCGTTTGGCCGTAATTTTTCTAGCAGTTATTATCTGCTTATTAATCCTGAGAGAATGGCAAAGTTTACCTTTATTTATCGCTCAAACTGGCCTGGCAGTGATTATTTTAAACACGATTGCTTCCCTAATTGGCTTTTTCAGTGGTCGTTTATTTCAATTAACTATTTCCCAAAGAATTTCTATCGCCATCGAAGTGGGTATTCAAAGCGGCACTTTAGCTATTGCTATCACTGCCGGTTTATTAAAGAATCCCGATCTGGCTATTCCCGCAGTTGTCTATAGTTTATGGATGTATGTCAGCGCTTTTATCGCTGTTTATTATGGTCGCCAAAAAGCCGCTTTGGCAAAATAGCTAAATCCGGTGATAGGATATAGCTAAAAAACTGATAACTGATCCTAAATCCGTTTATTAAAAACTGATTATTTATTCTCCGTTTTGCCTTTTGCCTATCCTCATAAGTAGCCTATACTCGAAGGATTTAGTATAATTATGTTAATTGGTAAATATTTAACCCTGGAAGAATTATCTACCTGTTCCCAAACCTATCAAAAGTACGCAGCACAAATCGATCCCTATCCAAAAAATCCCGCAACCATAACCGCTTGGCAAAATCTCGCTCACTTTATTATCGATCCAATTATTGATAATTTTGGTCGAGAAAAATTCCAATTAACCTACGGATTTTGTTCCAATGATCTGAGAAAATTTCTCCAAAAAAAAGACCCAATCACTGGATTAAAAAACGGTAGAATTGATCCCAGTCGCGATCAACATTGCGCCCACGAAATTAATCAAAAAGGTCAATATTATTGTCAGCGATTGGGGGCAGCCTGTGATTTTTGGATTATCGATTTAACTAGCGATCGCCTGATAGATTGGATTTTAGCCGAAAAATTACCCTTTGATTCTCTCTATTTTTACGGAATTAATCGCCCGATTCATATCAGCTATGGACCCCGACATAAACGAGATCTATGGACTTTTACCCCTAGAGGAACACCGACTAAAAAAGGGTTACAATCATGGCTAGAAGCCGCTAAATCTATCGATTCTGAAACAAAAAAATCCCCCGAAACCGGGGAATAACCAAGACTTAAAACCGTCTTCTTTTAGATTTCTGGTTCCTCATCGTCCCCCTCGTCCTCATCGGCAGGTTCCGTGGGGAAAGGAACTGAACCCATATCTAATTTATCCCGCAATAACTTCTCAATTTCCGCCGCTACTTCTGGCTTTTCTTCGAGATATTTAACGGCATTATCGCGACCCTGGGCAATATTTTCGCCATTATAGCTATACCATGCCCCTTTGCGAGTAACCACGTTAGTTTGTTCGGCAATATCGAGCATACAACCCACCTGGGAAATGCCTTTACCGAAGATAATATCAAATTCAGCAATCCGGAAAGGAGGCGCGACTTTATTTTTAGCCACCTTAACCTTAGCCCGAATTCCGTATTCTCCTTCCGTGCCTTTTTTCAAAGTTTGAATGCGACGGATATCTAAACGCACCGAGGCATAAAATTTTAAGGCCGTTCCTCCAGTGGTCACTTCAGGATTGCCGTAGGTGACACCGATTTTTTGCCGCAGTTGGTTAAGGAAAATCACCACACAACCGGATTTACCAATATTACCGGCAATTTTTCGCAGGGCTTTACTCATCAAACGGGCCTGCAAACCCACCTGATTATCCCCCATTTCCCCTTCAATTTCCGCCCGGGGTACTAAAGCAGCCACCGAGTCGATAACAACGATATCCACGGCCGAAGAACGCACTAACTGGTCAACTATTTCTAAGGCTGCCTCCCCCGTATCCGGTTGTGCTACCAGTAAATTATTGATATCTACCCCTAAATCTTCCGAATAGGTGGGATCTAAAGCGTGTTCCGCATCGACAAAGGCCGCCACTCCCCCAGCTTTCTGCACTTCTGCGATCGCATGGAGGGCTAAGGTGGTTTTGCCTGAACTTTCTGGCCCGTAAATTTCGACGATGCGGCCCTTCGGTAGGCCGCCACCCAAAGCCATATCTAGGGTTAAAGCACCACTAGGCACGGTTTCCACCCGCATCCGGGTGGCATCTCCTAAACGCATAATCGAACCTTTGCCAAAGTTGCGCTCGATTTGATTTAAGACTAAGCCTAAGGCTTTATCTCGATCAGGATTACTTGTCATTGTCGCCATTAATTTTCTCCCCAGTTTTCTTAAGTAGTACAGTAGTATCTAAAGATTGTAGCCTGTTTTGATCTTGATCACCAAAAAGTTAGAGACTTTTTCCAGAATGGTGATCAAAAATCAAAAGTTTTGATTTTTACAGCCAAGGTCGGCTCATCGAAAATTTGGGTCTGAAACCCCGTCGTTCTACGACGGCTTTACTGTTAAATATTAACACATTTACGAAATATATGCTAGAATGTAAGGCACTGAAAAAGCCTATTCTTACCGATTTTACCCAACACCAGAACAAGAGTCGCTATTGCGGCGCACTTTGGGCTGTGTAAGATTAGTTTACAATAAAGCTCTCCACGAACGAACACAAGCATGGTACGAAAGACAAGAAAGAGTAGGATATGCTCAAACTTCTTCAATGCTAACTGATTGGAAAAAACAAGAAGAATTAGACTTTCTAAACGAAGTAAGCTGTG
>JAADBR010000120.1 GCA_009995705.1 Microcystis aeruginosa W13-11 | reverse complement strand
CTTAGTACGACCAGCAAAGAAGTTAGTAAAAGCTGTTTGTAAATGTCTTAACCCTTGTTGTAAAGGTACACAGCTTACTTCATTGAGAAAGTCTAATTCTTCTTGCTTTTTCCAATCGGTTAGCATTGAAGAGGTTTCAGCATATCCTACTCTTTCTTGTCTTTCGTACCATGCTTGTGTTCGTTCGTGGAGAGCTTTATTGTAAACTAATCTTACACAGCCCAAGGTGCGCCGCAATAGCGACTCTTGTTCGGGTGTGGGGTAAAATCGGAACCAATAGGCTTTCTCCATGTCTTACATTCTAGCATATATCGTGTAAATGCGCTAGTATTTAACAGTAAAGCCGTCGTAGAACGACGGGGTTTCAGACCCAAAATTTTCGATGACACTTGCCCCTAAGTACAGTTGGCCAAAACCGCGCCCACTTGTCGAGAATGCCTCTACTTTCTCAGGAGAAATTCTGTCTAAGCAAGTAATCTCGGTGAACCAAGAATCCCCAAGACTTTAGGCTGGGGAGTGTTAAAAAATTGTTATGGCTAGGGGAGCTTTAAGATTGCTTCGAGGGCTTTGGTGATACAATGAGCCGTTAACTAGCTATCTCTCGGTGGCATGGAGAGCCAAATTGTCAGGAGGTCGAAGCGTGAAAACTCGGTTGCGTTGGTTTTGGGTGGCTTTAGGGGCATTTCTTGCCATTATTGGCGAGGAATTCTTGAGAAAGCTGCTGGCACTCTCTCTCTGTGGCGTTTTTCTGTTGAGTTACTGTCTGCCTGATCCTAAATATAGCGCTTCTGTCGTGGCTCAAACTCCACAACCGGCTATTAGGCAATCTCAAACAGAGCAGAAAATTGATAATTATTTTAGCCCCATTCAACCAGATGGTACACCCAAATTAGGGATCGATCGCTGGTGGGTAACCGCAGGAGTAGATTTTGAAAATACTGCTGTCTTTCGTTGGCTACAAACAAATGCTGCCAGATATGGCTTTGAAATGTCATTTCCTCGCAACAATTCACAGGGACTTGCTTACCAACCTTGGCACTGGCGATTTATAGGTGACGATGATAGTCTAGCAACCTTTGCAAGAGCGAGAAACTTTCCTCGCACTGAAATATCATCAATAACTGAAATACCAGAACCAAAACCTACTCCTTCCCCTCAACAACCTCAAACAAGCTGTCAAGCTACTGTTAATAAGATCATGCAAGAAATTAGTTCTAAGGGAGTTCAAAGAGTCAATTTTAGTATTTCTAAAGGAACTGCCAATAATGGCATGACTGGCAATCCAACGAATAGAACTGATGAATTAACAGTTGCTTTATTTAATGATAATCCCAAAAAAGCCGATCCCATAATTGAGGATATCATGAATTCTCTAAAATTGTTGAATAGTTGGGCAGATCAAATTGTTAAAAGTTGCAACAATACAGCCACAGTTGCTTTTGATGTGAAGGGTTCTATAGATGTGATTGGAGGCCATGGTTGGGAGGAAAAATTTTATATTCAGTCAAATAATAAAACTAAAAAGGAGAGGTGTATTTCAACAAATGATGTCACCACCCCTTTTTCATGGGGGGTATTAAGGAATCAGCCATTATGTGATTATTGAAAGGCACGTTTATTTTTTATTTGTTGATGCGTGTAGGTTGGGTTAAGGCACAAAACCCAACACAACCAACGGTTACTTTTTTAACGTCAACTCAACTACTAACAAAAATGTTTCAATTTAATTAAGTTTTCTCAAATGTAATTCTCCTTAACAACTTGATGAGGAAATAAAAATGACTACCGAAGAAATTTTACTAGAAACATGGCGAACATTAGATGAATCTGGTCAAGAGCAAGTATTAACATTCATGAAACTCCTAAAAAAAACAAATAATTTAAAAATTGATAATAGCTATATTTCTCCACAAGAAAAAGCCAAGAGATGGGAAGAATGGGCAATGAGTCATCAAAAAAGAGGATTCAGTCTACCGGATGAAGCCCTACATCGTGATAGTATTTACGAGGATTAATGGCTAAATATTTACTCGATACTAATATTTTACTGCGAGGAAGTGATCCAGATTCTTCTAGTCATTTACTGGCCATTAAAGCTGTCTCCAATTTATTCAAAAGTGGTCATGATTGCTATATTACCTCTCAAGTATTGATTGAATTTTGGGTAGTCGCGACACGACCAATAGAAGTAAATGGTTTAGGATGGAGTGTTAAGCAAACCAGTGATGAAGTCAATCAATTAATTAATCGTTTTTCTTGGATAGAAGAAACATCCGAAATTTTCTTTTATTGGCATGATCTAGCGAATACTTATAATATTAAGGGAAAAAGAACTCATGATATTCGCTTAATAGCTGTCATGAAAACCCAGAAATTAACTCATTTACTGACTTTTAATCCAGATGACTTTATTAAAATTCCTGACATTCAGATTATTCGCCCTAATGAAATTGTTAACATATAGAAGATAGACGCTGGGATTATCAAACCCCAATCCCTGAGCATTAAATTATAATTTATGTAGTGCGATCGCTGCTCTTGTAGGTTGAGTTGAGGAAAGGCACGAAACCCAACACAACCAACAGTTACTTTTTTAACGTCAACTCAACTGCCAACAAAAATGTTTCATTTTAATTAAGTTTTCTCAGAGGACAAAACCATGAAACCACTTAACCCCCAGAATCTCTTAATTGCTTCCTTATTAGGATTGTCAACGCTTTTTGCTGGTTCCTATCCTTTGGTTAAAGCACAATCAGAACCAAAACTAGGCTGTCAAGCTACTGTCAATAAAGTCCTTCAAGAAATTCGCTCTAAAGGGGTTAGAAGGACTTGGTTTAAGCTTTATAAGGGAAAAGCCAATGAAAATAACACGGGTAATCCAACTAACAGAACAGACGAGTTAGAAATAATTTTAAGTGCTTGGGATTTTACTAAAAAACCTACTTTTGATTCTCGAAGTCAATCCATTATTGATAACATCATGGGTTCTAAAAGTTTATTGAAAAGTTGGGCAGATAGAATTGTTGCTAATTGTAGCAATACAGCGATAGTTGGTTTTGGTAATGATCAATCAGATTGGGGTGAAGATTACTACATTCAATCTGATGGAACGACAAAATTAAATAAGTGTGTTCCTGCTGGGACACACGGACTATTACCTTGGGGGGTTTCACCCTGCCTATGAAAATATAGCGGTATTCAGTAAGTTTTAGCATATAATAAGTCTAGGCGTGTAGCTTTAGCTAAGGTACGAAACCCAACAATTACCGCCTATTGAACTTAACGTCTAGTTTCGCATAACCAAGATCCTCATCATACTTGATATAATGAGATTACAGACTGTTTTTATTCAACTAAGAGACATGAAATCCATGATAACAATACCTATAACCCTAGAACAACTCATTTCTGTCATTCAACAATTACAGCCCAGTGAGCGTACAAAAATAGCCAAAGCTTTAATTGAAGTAGAGCTACAGTCAGATTTAAAAGCTTTAATTACAGAACTCTATAATCAAGATCCAGTAGATGAAGTTACCGATAATGATATTATGCAAGAAATTCAAGCTGTACGTCAAGCAAAAATTAAATAAACATGACATTACGAGTAGTTATTGATACGAATATTTGGATTCGTATTTTGCTAAAAGGACGAGTTACACTACCCATACTAGAAGCATTTAATGAGAAAAACTTTCAACTAATTATCAGTCAAGTTCTTTTCGATGAATTTCATGAAGTTTGGAATCGACCTAGACTCAAAAAATATATTGACATCAATCAAGCTTTACGACTAGAAAAACAGTTAAGAAGTCGCTCAATCTGGGTTGAAACCAAAACGATTCCTCCTCATTGCCGAGATCCTAAAGACTTACCTATTTTATCTACAGCTATTGATGGAGAAGCAAATATTATTGTATCTGGAGATGATGATTTACGGGCTGATGAAGAATTAAGAAGAGCAATGCAACTATATAGCATCAAATTGTTAGGTGTTAATTCTTTCTTAGAATGTTTAACAGAATAAATGTGATCGCCTATTTTATAATGATAATGCGATCGCTGATATTTTAGATATATTAACAGAGTGCGATCGCTGATCTTGTAGGTTGGGTTAAGGCACGAAACCTAACATAACCGACGATTACTTTTTTAACGTCAAGGCTCTTCTCGACTTTGTGTGATAATTTTTGCTTATGGAACGTGAAATGCTTATTGGGCAAGACTTTTAGGACTATTTTGCAGAAGAAACTATCAGTATAGACCTCGTTTCCACACAGAAACCAGAAGAGCCACGTCAACCTAACTACTCAACTGCCAACAAAAATGTTTCATTTTAATTAAGTTTTCTCAGAGGACAAAACCATGAAACCACTTATGATATTATGAGCTATGTAGCCGCCCAATATCCGCCAAATTCATTCGTGGTCTTTTCAACTTAACCAATGAGCAAATCAAGGATGTGATCGCCATTCTGGTAATTTAGCTGATGAGGTAAACTAATGTTAGATTTTCACCTATCTGTTCAACCCAAAACCGAACAGCGATTAAAAATAATTTTAAGTTCTGTAGAAGATGAAGAAAGTTTTGCTCAAAGTATTATTGATGATCAGATAGTAAGATTGCAAAGAGCAATTTTAAATTTAAGATTAGATTTAAGAGTTTTTGAGCAGAAATATCAGATAACATCTGAAAAATTTTATCAAGAATTTTCTCAAGGTATCTTAGCGGATGAAGAAGATTTTATGATTTGGGCTGGATTGTATGAAATGCTCGGACAAAATGAAATTCAACTTCAAAAGTTAAGATGATTGAAGCCTATTTTTTGCAAATCGAAACAATCCTTCAATCCTTTCCTAATATACGCTTTGTTTCGCTAACAAAAAAAATTTACAATACGAATCAAGGTTATATTAGTGTTTCAATTATTTTTGAAAACAATCATCGTCTAGATTTTATTGAAGTAAAAAATACTGATGTAAAAGCCAAAATAAAATATCGTTATCATTATATGGATGAGCATCAAGTAATGATTTTTCGTTATGATAATGCCCCTCACCATACCGAAATTAAAACTTTTCCGCATCATAAACATGAGATTGAGGGCGTTAAGGCAAGTCCAGAGCCAACTCTTGACGATGTGCTTTTAGAAATTGCCCAAAAACAAAGGGACTTATCGTCTTTATGATCAGCTTCGATTGGATTAGCCGAATTGCGATCGCTACTCTTGTAGTTGAAGAATAAAACCCAACACAACCAACAGTTACTTTGTTAACGTCAACTCAACTGTCAACAAAAATGTTTGATTTTAATTAAGTTTTCTCAGAGGACAAAACCATGAAACCACTTAACTCCCAAAATCTTTTAATTGCTTCCTTATTAGGATTGTCAACACTTTTCGCTAATTCCTATCCTTCGGTTAAAGCACAATCAGAACCAAAGCTAGGCTGTCAAGCTACTGTTGATAAAGTCCTTGAAGAAATTCGCTCAAAGGGAGTTAGAAGGGTTAAGTTTGAAATTTATAAAGGAGTAGCCAATGAAGATAGAACAGGAAATCCAACAAATAAAACTGATGTATTAGCTATTGTTTTGAGTTCTTATTACAGTGAAACTCGTACTAATAGTGATTCCAGAAGTCAATACATTATTGACAATATCATGAACTCTACAACTTTAATGAAAAGTTTTGCGGATAGAATTGTTGCTAATTGTAGCAATACAGCGATAGTTGGTTTTGGTAATGATCAATCAGATTGGGGTGAAGATTACTACATTCAGTCTGATGGAACGACAAAATTGAATAAATGTGTTAAACCAGAAAATGCACCTAATCCTCTTCCTTGGGGATTATCAATATGTCTATAAAATTATGACGAAGTGTAACTTTTCCTTATCATCTTAAAAGATAAAACCATGAAGATCAAATTTAACCTGACTCAAATATTCTATACTTTCAGCTTACTAGCTTTGATAACTAGCCAACAAATAGAAGGTAGCATTTTAGAGTAATTTAAGTCAAAATAGAGTGTTGAACAACATAACTTGCATTATGGACATTACTATTCACTTTGGTAAACAATGAATACTCCTATTTAATTTCACTCTCTAAAATCAATTCAACAGTCTTATAAAGTGGTTCAATTTTTGTTGCGATGATATCCCAAACAATCTTAGGATTAACCATAAAGTAACCATGAGCAATAATATCCCTTAAACCACCAATTTTTCGCCATGCAGTCCCAGGATATTTTCGCCTAATCTCATCAGGAATTTGCTTAGTTGCTTCGCCAATAATTTGCAAATTATGAACGACTGCATCAAAAGTTTTATTATCCTCAATTAAATCATCATAGTTCATCCCTGCTGTATAATCTTGAATTTTTTGAATACTACTCAAAATATCAGTTAAATAAAGCCTCAGATCACGAGACATAAACCGTTTCCTCTAAAATACGTTCTCGAATCTGGGGTTTAATATCTTCCTTGATTACTAAATCAATTTTGCGCTTAAATAAATCCTCAAGTAAAAATTTTAAATCCATATAATTATCAAAAGTTACATCTCCTTTAAATTCTACCAATAAATCTAGATCACTATTAGCTGTCGCTTCACCCCTAACAAAAGAACCAAAAACTCCTAAACTTTTAACTTGATATTTTAACTTTAGACTCTCTAGGTAGCTTTTCAAAACATCAAAGATTTGTTCAAAATCAGATTTGTTTGTTGTCATTTTAATCTCCAGGAAATATTCTCGAAATTACTTAAAAATTAACCTAAATTTTGATGAGTGTGATCGCTGCTCTTGTAGTTGAAGAACAAAACCCAACACAACCAACAGTTACTTTTTTTAACGTCAACCTAAATAAGGCAATAGAAAATCTCGCGCTTAGATTGCTTCGCTATCGCTCGTAATGACAATCATAATGTACTATTTTAGCTGAAACATTCCACTAGAAGATGGCGATCTTTAGGGAATAAAAATTCGACCTACTCCCATGTAGTTGTCGAGATCAAGCAAAATCTCAATCAGACGAGTGGCACAGTTTTGCCGATAGCGGCCCTCATCAAATCGATCAGGATTCCCAATTGTCAAAATTGGTAAGGAAGTTGGCGTATTCTCTTCCCGTATTGTCTGTTCTAGAGAATCGTCTCCCTTCATATTCCGATTCGCTGTGATCAAAATCATCTGGTTGGTTTGGGCAAATTGCCAAACGACGCGATCGCTACTATCCATCGGCAACCCAACTTCCTGAAAGGTGAAGAAGCGGATGGTTAATAGGTCAAGCCATCCTTCGGCCGAAAGAGTTCCCCAGAATAAAACAGCATCACCTGTTAAGTTGTAATCAATTAAGAAATTCATCATTCGGCTTCAATCCGGGCTTTCCAGGCTTGAAGTTTTGCACGAAGGGCTTCCTGACCAGGCTTCGGGGGCATCGCCGCGATCTTGGCAAATCGTTCACGATTTCGCTCTTCCCAATATTGCCGAATCTCCGCGGCTGTTTGCAGGCATTCTTGGTATTCTGCTTCAACCTCAGCGCGATGAGTATCAATATATTCTAGGGCTAAACGAATCTGCTCATCATTAAGACCGAGTTTTTCACGGATCAGCTTGGATGGGTACTGAGCCTTCCGATAGTCCATCACGTCATAAAGAGTGATGCGTGTACCTGAAATGGTCAATCCACGTTCTGTACGAATGATTGTTGCTTGCCCACCTGATGCCAGAGTCATATCGAATGCTCCTACAAGATTAACTCCATGATACCTGATAAAAAGCTCAAGCTAGATTCAGGATACTGGACTGTTTCAGCTAAAATGAGGCAAGGGAAAATCTTGCGCTTAGATTGCTTCGCTATCCCTCGCAATGACAATCATAATCTACTATTTTAGCTGAAACAGGGTGTAGGTTGGCTTAATGTGCGAAACCCAACACAACCAACTGCTAACAAAAACTTTTGATTTTAATTAAGTTTTCTCAGAGGACAAAGCCATGAAACTATTTAACTCCCAAAATCTTTTAAGTGCTTCCTTATGTTCCTTATTAGGATTGTTAACGCTTTTTGCTGGTTCCTATCCTTTGGTTAAAGCACAATCAGAACCAAAGCCAGGCTGTCAAGCTACTGTTGATAAAATTCTTCAAGAAATTCGTTCTAACGTTAGGGATTAGAAGAGTTGAATTTAGTGTTTCTAAGGGAACGGCTAATAGTTATAGGACAGGAAATCCAACAACCAGAACTGATGAATTAAATATTGTTTTAATCGATGATGTAGGTGCTACTACCAGTAATGGAATTGCCATCAGTAATATTTTCGCATCACCAAAGCTTTTAAATAATTGGGCTGACCAAATTGTTAAAAACTGTGGCAATACAGCTATAGTAAGTTTTTGGATATCGCAATCAGATATAAGTAGGAATTATTATATTCAACAAGATGGTGCAACTATAAAAGAAAAATGCTCTCAACTAGACAATACCTCGGAACCCATTCCTTGGGGATTAGGATTACCAGTAAGTTGTGGGTAAACAGTAAATATATTTTCGTCACAGAAATCTCATGGTTCATGGATGATAAGCCGTAATAACCAGACTTCTATCGGCACTATAAATTGCTTCAACACGACGAAAACTAGAATGATTCCACCAAACTTTAATTCTATTTCCCTTGGCTGGAGCAGACCCAACAACGGTATAACCGGCATTGAACATCAATTGTTCAAAAACTTCTGCTGGCATTATTTTAGATGAAATGGGAGAAAGACCATCAATTTGATGCTTATCGAGGGTCATAACTCCCTTTATAGGTTGTAAAAATTTGATAACCAGGTAAAACTAAGCTGATACCAGCAAAACTATGTATTGTTCCTGGATAACTTTCTTCTGCATCACTACCCCCCAATCGCCAACAAAAAGAACCCAACCAAATATAAAAGCCTGGAATCAGTGCGTCCATAGAATAGGCAATATCTTTTAACTGAGGGTTAACTTCGTTTGATGATCCCTTTTTTTGGGAAACTTTTATTTTCATTTATTTTCATTATTTTAAACTTATACTCATTTAAGAACTATACCATATTTTTGTTAGCATTGACGATGACAATTATCACAATGTCCACACTTAAACCCTTTAGTGCGATCGCTGATATGGTAGGTTGGGTTGAAGCATAAAACCCAACGCTAATCAAAGATATTTGAAGGCCTTATTATCTTCAACCGTCCCATCGAACTAAGACAGTCCAAGCTTAAAAATGGCTTTTAGTTGTCAGCTAAATTTTTGGGCCAATTTCGTCAAATTGCTTCAAGAGATTTGATTGCGAACGCCACTGAAAGCGGCGTATGCGATCGCTATAGCATCTACAGAATCATTAATAGGCATTTTTGTCAATCCGAATAAATACTTAATTTGTTCGGCCACCTCAGCTTTAGTGGCCCTACCATGGCCCAGATGACATTTCCAACTAGCTTGATGGAGGAAAATCGGTTCAATTCCCCCATCCCGACAGCTAACTAGATTGATAATTCCTAATGCTTGCAGGACTCCACCAGCTGCCTTGATTTGCCGGTTAAAAAAGGGCATTTCCACGGCAATTTCTCCCGGTTTATATTCTGCGATTAACTCCTTTAAATCCCGTTCAATTTCGATCAAACGCTGGGCAGTAGAAAGATTTTTAGAAGTTTCGATCGTGCCATAATCGACTAAAATCGGCATTAACTCACTATTATCCCGGAGAATAGCCCAACCGACAATCGCTAATCCGGGGTCGATACCCAACCAAGTAGTCATAGATTAAGCCAAAAAATCTTGGACGATTTGGAGGATTCTTTGGGATGCTTGTCCATCTCCAAAAGGATTAATGGCATTAGCCATACGATCATAGGCGATTTTATCCCCTAATAATTCTCCCGCTGCGGCTAAAATTTGCTCCGGATTAGTCCCAATTAATTTCGCTGTTCCCGCTTGTACTGCTTCCGGTCTTTCCGTGGTTTCTCGCAATACTAAAACCGGTTTTCCTAAACTCGGAGCTTCTTCTTGAATACCCCCGGAATCAGTTAATAATAAATAACAGCGTTGAATCGCCCCCACTAACTCGGTATAATCGAGAGGTTCAGTTAAAAATACCCTGGGATGATTGCCCAAAGCGGACTGTATTGGTTCTCGGACGGTGGGATTGCGATGGAGGGGTAATAATAAGGCCGTATCGGCATATTTTTCTAGTAACAAAGTAAATCCTTTGATAATATCCTGTAGGGGTTCGCCCCAATTTTCCCGGCGGTGAACCGTGGCTAATAAAACTCGATAATCTGACCAATTTAAGCCCGCAATTTGACATTCTGGTGCGGTTTTAGCCACAGTTAATAAAGCATCAATAACTGTATTGCCAGTGTGGTGAATATTTCCTGTCACTCCAGATTTTTGTAAGTTTTCCACGGCTAAAGTAGTGGGAGCAAAATGTAGGGTAGTCAGTTGAGAAATTAGGCGACGATTAGCTTCTTCGGGATAGGGATTATAGATATCATTAGTTCTTAATCCTGCTTCTACATGGGCGATAGGAATTTGTTGATAAAAAGCCGCTAAAGTGGCAGCAAAAGCGGTAGTAGTATCACCTTGCACAATAATTAAATCTGGTTTTATGCGCTCAAAAACTGTTTCCAAACCCCGTAAACTGCGGCAAGTAATATCAGTTAAAGTTTGACGGGTTTGCATAATATTGAGATTTTCATCGGCTTTTAAAGCAAATAATTCCATCACCTGCGCCACCATTTCTTTATGCTGTCCCGTCAGAACCACATGGATTTGAAACTGTTGCGATTCTTGAAAAGCACGAATAACGGTAGCTAATTTAATCGCTTCGGGACGAGTTCCAAGAGTAATACAAATTGATTTCAACATATTATTATCAGTTATCAGTTATCAGATGTGAGTTTTCAGGTTACTGTTTAATGATCACTGAAAATCGGTTTACTTGTGCTGTTTTGTTATTTTTCACTCGCGGGGGGTTGTTGAACGATAAATTGGGGATAGAGTTGCATTTGCCTAGGATTTAAAGCAGGTCGAGAGATGGTCAAAACTTTTTGTTTAGCTAACTCTTGAGTCATGGTATCCAAAGTTTGAGCGATACGCAAATTATATTCTAATTGTTCCCCAGAAGAAAGCAGATTACTTAAGCCATCAATTAAACGTCTTAAATTCTCGCGAAATTGGGGATCACCGATTAACTCATCAATATCGGAGGTGATTTTTTGAGTATTTTCAAAAGTCACCCTAGCGGATTCGAGAGTTTTTTGCAGTACGACAATTGTAGCAGGATCGTTAATAGTTTTAGTAATTTCTCGTAAATTATTCGATGTTTCCACCGCATTATTCAAAATAGTCTCGATATTTTGCATGACTTGTTTAGTATCAATTTCATCTAAACCAGCATTCAACCTCAGGGCGGTATTGTTGAGATTATTAGCGAGACTACCAATACCTAAACTAGCTTGATTAATATTATCGAGAGTATTAACAATTTGTCCCCGATTTTCGCTGAGAACAGCATTAAGATTAGCGACTAATTGGGAAGATTGTTGAAAAGTTCTGCTGATTTGACTGCGATTTTCCTGAACAGTATTATCTAAAGTATTGACAAAACGGGAGGCATTATTAGCCGTATTAGTCACCGAGCGACTGGTGGCAGCTAATTCCAAAGATAGACGAGAAATTTCTCTTTGGGCATTACGGATGGTCTGGGAGGTATCATCGGATAAACGGGCGATTTTTTGAGCTGCTATAGCGGTATTTTTGGTGACATCATTGAGATTACCCACAAATTCAGGACTGGTAAAAGTATCCACTAAACGACCAACACTAGACATTAATTGTGTTCCTGTTGTCCCCTGTAAACGAGTATTATTACAGAGAATTAACTGTTGATCACAGTCGGGACTCAGAGGGTCGAGATTTTTGGCCTCAGCACTTAGAGAAATTAAGGGAGTAATATCGATGGCTGCCTCCCCAATTAATCCGGAAAGATTGGTAGCAACAGTTACCTTCCTAGGCATAACTAAAGTAGCAGAAGCGATCTCGGCAATAACCTCTACTTGATTACTCCCCGGGATAAAACTCGTAATTCTTCCCACTCTCACCCCGCGAAAACGCACCGGTGCCCCGACTTGTAACCCCTCCACATCGGCAAACTCGAAGATTAATTGATAGGTTCTTTGACCAAATCCTCCCCCGCGAACCCAGATAGCGAGCACCCCAAAGACCAATAATCCGCCTAGGGCAAACAAACCTAGTCTTCCTTCCCGTAAAGCTCGCGAACTCTGCATGATTTTTCTCTTATTCTCGATATTTCTTAATTTAGCTTAATCTAGCTTAAACGATTGTCCTAATCGGGCCTGCAATGCTGGCACTAAAAAATTGCCGAATCATGGGATGATCGGTATGATCGATATCTGCCACTAATCCCTGCCATTGCACTTTTCCCTGATAGAGAAATACTACTCGATCGGCGGTGCGTCGGATGGTACTTTGTTGGTGAGAAACCATCACATAAGTGTTCGCAGACCCCGATTTTTCATGGAGAGTCCGCACTAGATCCTCGATAATTGTAGAAGCTATTGGGTCTAATCCAGCGGTAGGTTCATCATAAAGCAGTAATTCGGGATTATCGGCCTGATTATCAGGATTAGTGATAATAGCGCGGGCAAAAGCTACTCGTTTACGCATTCCCCCCGATAGTTCCGAGGGATAAAGGTCACTAATTCCCTGTAAACCGACCATTTCCAGGCTTTTTTCCACTAATTCCCTAATTCTGGCTTTTTTTAAATTAGTTTGTTCATAGAGATAAAAACCGACATTTTCCCCGACGGTGAGAGAATCAAACAGGGCCGTTTGTTGAAAAACTAAGGAAGTTCGCATCGCTTCTCGACCATCTTCTAGCAATCCCTGACATAATTGACCTTTAATACGAATTTCTCCCGCATTTATCCCCGTTAATCCCGCAATTGCTCGTAAAACCGTCGATTTTCCCGTTCCCGATGGACCGATAATTACCAGGGCCTCCCCTCGATAAATGGTTAAATCTAAACCTTCGAGAATGACATTATCCCCGAATCTTTTCGATACTCCTCTCAATTCAATTAACGGTTCTTTCATCGAAAATTTTGGGTCTGAAACCCCGTCGTTCTACGACGGCTTTACTGTTAAATATTAGCACATTTACGAAATATATGCTAGAATGTAAGACACTGAAAAAGCCTATTCTTACCGATTTTACCCAACACCAGAACAAGAGTCGCTATTGCGGCGCACCTTGGGCTGTGTAAGATTAGTTTACAATAAAGCTCTCCATCTCAGAACACAA
>JAADBR010000119.1 GCA_009995705.1 Microcystis aeruginosa W13-11 | reverse complement strand
TCCCCCAGAAACCGTCAATCATTATCAATTTTCCTCCCTAGAAGTTAAACAACTAGCTTTTCGTTTAGATGGGGTCTTTCTTCCCGAT
This sequence comes from Microcystis aeruginosa W13-11, assembly GCA_009995705.1. Lineage (GTDB taxonomy): Bacteria > Cyanobacteriota > Cyanobacteriia > Cyanobacteriales > Microcystaceae > Microcystis > Microcystis aeruginosa_F. Next base: position 13,544 of record JAADBR010000119.1, on the reverse strand, counting down.
AACCTGAATGACCCGATTTACTTTGTCGAGGTACAATTTCAAAAAGATAAACGGTTTTACTCCCGCTTTTTCAGTGAAATATTTCTCTATTTTCATCAGAGTGAGCGTAATAACAATTGGCAAGGGGTAATCATTTACCCTTATCCAGAAATTGAAAACAGTCCCAAATCTCGTTATCAAGAATTCTTTGCGTCAGGTCGGGTTAACTGTTATTATCTAAATCAGTTAGATGAGGGTGATTCTCTGGGGGTAAAAGTGTTACAATTAATTGTGGAATCGGAAGCAAACACCTTAAAGCAAGGAAAAGAACTGATTCAACAAGTTAGACAACAATTCCAGGAGTCTTTAAAAAGACAGGACATTCTAGAATTAATCGAGACAATTCTCATTTATAAATTGCCCAAATTAAACCGTAAGGAGATAGAAGCTATGTTTAGTTTAAGTGATTTAAGAGAAACTAAGGTCTATCAAGAAGCCTTAGAGGAAGGTATTGAACAAGGTATTGAACAAGGTATTGAACAAGGTAGAGAGGAAGGAGAATTATCCGCTAAAAAAAGCCTAATTTTGCGTCAGCTAAATTTAAAACTAGGTTCTATTCCTTTAAAGGTAGAACAAAAAATTAAACAGTTAAATCCTAATCAATTGGATAATTTAGCTCTTGCTTTATTGGACTTTTCGGATTTGGAAGATTTGCACCAATGGTTAAATTCTTGACCGTTATTAATAAACGTCCTAAATTCGATCGCTTCCATACATAGCTCCAATTAAACCCTATCTCTACTTTAGCTCTAGAGTCAAGGGAGCGATTAAATCCTATCAGGGGAACTGGGATAACGGGAACACCGAAACGGAGACTATAACTATTTTAATGCTAGTTATTTTGTTTGTCTTTGGCCAATGAAAAGAGCGATCGGCGGCTAGAGTATTTCTTTGATGACACATAACCCCCCGCACCCCAGAAAAACGCATCGCCCCGAATCCCCAATCGAGTAATCAATAGCTAGAGGAAGTATAAAAAATATAAATAGCAAAAAACTTGACAAAATCGGGGGGGGGGGTAAAATTCGGGCTAATTTAGCTAAACAATGTATTCTATGCCACTCAAAAATTCCTTTTGCTATTCCGTCGCCCTCGCCACGGTAGCCACCGCCACCCTTGCACCGGTTGCCAGCGCCGCAACTTTTAACTTGTCCTACACCTCCAGCGCCGGAACAATTACCGCAACGGTGGACGGAACCCTGCAACCGGATAACAACACGGTGTTCGTCAGTTCTATCAGTAATCCCACCTTTAACGGCTCTCCCGCTCCTGCTCTTCCCTTCATAGGTTCTTATCTCGATACCATTTTGGCTGGTGGTGTACTGACGGGTCAGGCGGTGCTATCCTTAGACGGATCGGGACTGGATTTTATCGCTTGTGACAACACGGTTTGTGATGATGGATTCGGCTTTTTACCCCCTGGCGTTATAGCTCCGGTTGCCTTTTTCAATTCCGGTCCCGCCTACGGTGATGTTAGTAGTCCCGAACTCTTCATCCTTGCCAATTATTCCCTGACCACCGTTCCCGAACCAGCGACGGTTCTGGGTTTACTCTCTGTTGCCGGGGTCGGTTTATTGTGCAAAGGACGGAAACTGGAAAAGTAATTTTGACTGACTGATCCCCCCTGCCCTCCTTATCAAGGTAGGGTTAATTCATAGTAGGGTTAATTCATAGTAGGGTTGATTCATAGTAGGGTTGATTCATAGTAGGGTTGATTCATAGTAGGGTTGATTCATGAATCAACCCTACTTATCAAGGGGGGTGTCTGACAACTTTTAACACCTACCTACTTAACTAAAGGGATTAATGATCGTCAATTGATTCTCGATTCGCTGACCATCTTGTAAATCTTCACTGTAGAGAATTTGACAGCCCGCTTCCAGAGCGCTGGCCAGTATTAAACTATCAAAGTAACTATATTGATAACGTTCCGCTAGATTCAATGCCATCTCTATCGTATTAACAGAAACGAGGACGATTGGGAATCCCTCGGAAAGCTCTTGTACAGCTTCTCGAATTTGCGAATAGCTTAGGGAAAATTTCCGTTTTAATACATTTATCGTTTCATTTAAAACCTGTGTACTAATCCAAGCCTCACCCGATCGAACACAATCAATCGCTTGCTGTCGTTTATCCGGCTCATCCTCAGAACACCCGTAAATTAAGACATTAGTATCGATAAAAACTTTATCGGGCATTAGCCTCGTCCCGATCAAATCTAAATCCCCGTGTATTTAAAGAAATCGCCTCGAACATCGTTTTTTCAGTTTTCTGGCTCGGTTCGGGGACGATTTCCGAGTCATTCAAAACAATCACCCGTATCATCTTACCTTCCCATCGAGAAGAATATCGGGGGGGAACGCTCACTTGACCGTTATGAATAACCGTCCTAAATTCGATCGCTTCCATACATGGCTCCAATTAAACCTTATCTCTACTTTAGCTCTAGAGTTAGGCGATCATAACCCGGACGTATTTTAGAAACTAGAATAAGGTTAAAAATCGCTTGCAGGGCTTACGGTGATGGACGAAAAAGAAACAGGACTAAATGAACGGGAACTAGAGGAAATTCTGGAAATGGCACGGGATGCGGCGGAAAAAGCCCGATCAATGGGCGAGGTAATTACGGAAAATTCTAAAAAATGGAGAGAAAGAGCGGAAAGAACTGATCGAAGGGGATCGAGATAGCGATCGAGTATTTCTTCGATTATAGGAGCGATCCCGAACCTCGAATCAGGTAATTGAAAGAGCGACAGGATATAAATAATACAAATATTTCAAGGATTGACACAATAGGCTGATAATGATGCTTCTTCTAATAATTTCCGTATAGTTAATGCGAACACACTTACTAAGTAGCTATGGGAAGACTTTCCTTCGACTACCCTAGTGGCTTCTGTTGCCGATCGCGCTAAACTGAAGATTGTTGATCGCTAAATCAGTAGGCTATAAATTGGATGGTAGATAAAATCACTGCCAACGAGATATTGGAACGTTTACGAACCCTGAAACCCGAACTGGAGGAAAGATACGCGCTCGATCGAATCGGCATTTTCGGCTCGGTAGCCAGGGAGGAAAACCGACCGACGAGCGATATAGATATAGTGGTATATATGCCCCCCGATCTGCTTAAAAGAGTCAGACTGAAAACCGAACTAGAGAACCTATTCGGAAGGGAAGTGGACGTGATCCGCTATCGGGATTCCCTGAATCCTTACCTCAAGGCGCGGATCGATCGAGAGGCTATCTATGTGTGATCGATCGCTTCTATTCGAGTTATTACTAGAGCTTGAAGAGGCGGTCCGCCGGATCGAGCGGCGATTTACCCGAATTCAAAAAGCCGATGATTTCATCGCCGATGATGATGGACTCGATCGATTGGATGGGATTAGTATGATGTTGATCGCAATTAGTGAAAATATTAGAAGACTCGATCGGCTAATGGGAGAGAGTTTAGCGAATCGCTACCCAGAAATTCCCTGGTCGGAGATTAAGGGAATCAGAAATATTCTCGCCCACAATTATTTTGACATCGATCCGGAGGAAATTTATCGGATTTGTAGGGAGGATCTGGAGATTTTGAAGCGGGTACTCGGGAAAATACGTCACGACCTCTTGTAATTATCGAAATGTCCCAATCAAACCGCTCCGCTCGGTCTTCACCCCGACATTTTTGATCAGGTTAAAAATCGCTTGCAGGGTTTACGGTGATGGACGAAAAAGAAACAGGACTAAATGAACGGGAAGGAAATTCTGGAAATGGCCCGGGATGCGGCGGAAAAAGCCCGATCGATGGGCGAGGTAATTACAGAAAATTCCAAAAAATGGCGAGAAAGAGCGAAACAATCGCCGCAAGCCGATATTTATGGGGAATAGTCAGGGGTTCGATCAATACGATAAACTAAACGATATCCACTCCAGAAAACCGCGATGGTTCAAGCGATTCTATTCGAAATTACTTATAAAAAGCACAAGATGGGGAGGTAGCGAGGATGTTTGATGCCTGCATATTGGAAGTTTTCATCGCATCAACCAACGATCTTAAAGAAGAGCGGCTGGCGGTTGAAAAGGTACTTCGGGACTGGAACTCCCGCAACGGGGAGAATCGGCAAATCATGCTAAAACCGATTCGGTGGGAGGAAGACACTACTCCAGAATTAGGACTGGGGAGCTTTCAGGCGGTTATTAACCAGCGCCTCCTTGATCCGGCTGATATTCTCATCGGGATCGTCGGCAAGCGCCTGGGTTCGCCCACCGAAAACAGCATCGCCGGGACGGTCGAAGAGATTGAAAGGTTCGCTGCCGCCAAGAAGCCCGTTTTACTCTACTTCTCCGACAGGGAATTCAACCTCTCCGAGATCGATCCCCAGGAGTTGGAACGTGTCCGCGAGTTCCGGAAGGCCATGCAGACGCGGGGACTCTTCCGCACCTTCAATGACATTGAAACATTCAAGGAGGTTCTGCGAAGCCACCTCGATACGCTACTTGGAGACTTCAAATCTCTGCTGATTCCCGCGTCGCGTGCGCTGGCTTACGGATATTTCAAGAACTTTGTCAAGCCTGTCCACGAGTGCCTGCGCGGTAGCGAAGTGAAGCTGCCTGACTACAAGCTGCCGAATGAGAAGAATGAAATGACCTTGTCGTATTCATCATTTCGGATCAGGATCGCAAAACCCTTATCGTGGGAAGATGCCACCGACGGGGCTGTTTTCGACTTACGAAAAAATCGTCTAGCAGAAATTAGCATCAAGCAACCTGGGTCACGCCGTGCCTTCCGCGTTTATGTTCCGACCGAGACAAAAGAAATTCTCGATGAGGTACTCCCCCTGAAACTTGAGCGGCTCGATGTCGTTGATTTTCCAACTCCGCTGATTGCACTACACGACTTCGTCGAGTCCGAAATAAGCGATGAGAGCGATGAGAATTCGGCAGGATACTGGCAAAAGCAAAAGACGATTCAATGTAATGAATTTTTTCGTTACTTGGAATCGCGCATAAAGAAAGCCGGCATAAAGCATCCATACGTGGGCTATTTCGACTACAACAACAGTCCAGACTTCAAGCTGCCGGACTAAATTAAGATTAGCGTTCTTCTAGATCTAGTCCCTGGGTTCGCAGGAGTATCAATGTAATTAGAACGAAACAATGATGTTAGTAAAAAAAATTGCCCTTCCCCTGCTCTTTTGTGCTATCACTCTACTGTCCTCCATCACCACTGCTGAACCTACCAGAAATTCCCTAACGACCGCCAGAAAACCTGTTTTACTCTACCTTAGCCAGCTTCAGGACTTTGATGCTTTGCTGGTTCCCGCACCACGCGTGCTGGCTTATGGATATTTCAAGAACTTCCTCAAGCCTGCCTACGAGAGCCTGCAAGGAGGAAAAGTTGACCTACCTGATTACAAGCTGCCCAACGTCGATAACGAGGGCAACGAGGGGGGGGAAAATGCGGTAATGACTCTGTCATTTTCGACGTTTCGGATCAGAATCGCGAAGCCGGTCTCATGGGAAGATGCCACTGACGCTGCTGTGGTCAACTTACGAAAAAATCGTCTAGCAGAAATTAGTATCAAGCAACCCGGGTCGCGCCGCGCCTTCCGCGTTTACGTTCCGACCGAGACAAAGCAGCTTCTCGATAACGCGATGCGTGATAATCTGAAACGTGCCAAGAAAGCTGAGACACTGCTATTGAAGGTGGAAGTTGACCGGCTCGATGTCGTCGATTTTCCAACGCCGCTGATTGCGCTACACGACTTCGTCGAGTCTGAAATAAGCGATGAGAGTAATGAGACTTGGGCCGAATCTTGGCAAAAGCAAAAGACGCTCCAATATAACGAATTTTTCCGTTACTTAGAATCACTTCTACAAAAAGCAGGCATAAAGTATCCATCCGTGAGTTATTTCAACTACAATAACAGTCCAGACTTCAAGCTACCGGACTAAATAAGTGCGATCATCGCTCTTTTCGTCACTTGGGGGTCGGATTTGGCGCGAATACACCAAGAACAGTCCCTTTGTCTTAACCAGCGCATTAAAGAGCCCTGTTCAGACCCTCGGTCAGCTAATCAAGTCACGGTACAGTTATGAGATCGATACGATAAACTAAACGATATCCACTCCAGAAAACCGCGATGGTTCAAGGGACCGAATATCTCTACATCGTTCGAGACGACGAGATTTTACGCGGGGAACCAATTATCAAAGGAACGCGTACACCCATCCGCGCCATCGTCGAAACTTGGCGTCTGGTAGTCGCTCCCGAAGAAATCCCCTAGGAATGCCCCATCTGACCTTAAGTCAGATTTTCAGTGCGTTGACCTATTACAGCGACCATCTAGAGGAAATTAACGCTTATATCGAGCGTAACTGCGTTCCCGACGACTTAATCGATCCGCTGCTAAAAAATTCGTGAATAATCTCTTTGTCCGTCTCTATTTAGATGAAGATGTTAACGTTTTAATCGCCGAGTTGTTGAGAGCGAGGGGGTTTGATGCGATTACTGCGAGGGATGCGGGACAACTTAACGCCACAGATAAAGCGCAACTCGCTCACGCGGTGAGTCAGGGAAGAACCTTAGTCACTCACAACCGAACCGATTTTGAAGAACTGGTTCGCAATTACTTCGATGCCAATCGAACCCATTAGGGGGTGATTTTCGCCGTCCGTCGCCCTCCGCGAGAGATGGCGCACCGTTTACTCGTTATTCTTGATCGAGTGACTGCGGACGAAATGCGAAACCAAGTTCGATATATTTAATCGCCAAGAAAAATCGCCGTGACCCATTTTTAGGTTCTAGAATGGTGGGAAGTTGGATTCGGCATCAAGGAACCCTGGTCACATCGAAACATTTCCTTAAGATATAAGACCGAAGGTCGAGTCTGGATACAGAATTGATATACCTAGAATCGCTACTCTGGCTCACCCTCTAGGCCCTTCCCTTCCAGACTGCTAGGCTATCAGACAAAATGAATAACAATCAAACTCCACGGAAACAAGGACTATACGATCCCCGATTTGAACATGATGCTTGTGGTGTCGGGTTTATCGTTCATAAAACGGGTAAAAAGTCCCACGATATTGTTGAACAGGCCTTGACAATTCTACTAAACCTCGATCACCGTGGCGCGTGCGGTGCGGAAAAAAATACCGGAGATGGGGCGGGTATTTTGTGCCAAATCCCTGACCTATTTTTCCAGAAAGTGACCGGAGATCTAGGCTTTACCTTGCCGGCAGCGGGACAATACGGAGTAGGAATGCTCTATACGGCCCCTGATGCGGAAATTCGCCAGAAAAGTCGCCAGGAATTTGAGAAAATCGCCGCCGAAGAGGGGTTAAAAGTTCTCGGTTGGCGTGATGTTCCCACGGATAACTCTAGTTTAGGCAATTCGGCCAGATCTACCGAACCTTTTATCGAACAGGTTTTCATCGAACGTGATGCCAATTTAAGCGATGATCTGGCCTTTGAACGCAAATTATACGTTATTCGTAAGCGTTCCCACCTCAATCGTCAATCTTTTAATCGTTACTGGTATCCTTGCAGTATTTCTAGTCGTACCATTGTCTATAAAGGGCAGTTAATGCCGGTACAGGTGGGGGACTATTTTCCTGATTTACACGACCCCGACTTTCAAAGTGCTTTAGGATTAGTCCATTCCCGTTTTAGTACCAATACCTTCCCCAGTTGGGAACGCGCCCATCCTTACCGTTATATTGCCCACAATGGCGAAATTAATACCCTGCGAGGTAATATTAACTGGATGCACGCCCGTCAGTCGATGTTTGCCTCACCCTTATTCGGGGAAGACATCAAAAAAATCCAGCCGGTTATTAATATCGAGGGTAGTGACTCCTTAATTTTTGATAATGCCCTAGAATTAATGGTTTTATCGGGGCGTTCTCTCCCTCACGCTGTCATGATGATGATTCCTGAACCCTGGGCAGCCCACGAATCGATGAGTGATGAGAAAAAAGCTTTCTATGAATACCATTCCTGTTTGATGGAACCCTGGGATGGTCCGGCCTCGATCGCTTTTACCGATGGTACGATGATGGGAGCAGTGTTGGACCGCAATGGTTTACGTCCTTCCCGTTACTACGTCACCAAAGATGACCTAGTAATTATGGCATCGGAAGCGGGAGTTTTACCCATTGAACCAGAACGCGTCGCTTTAAAAGGTCGTCTGCAACCCGGCCGGATGTTCCTTGTGGATATGAAAGAAGGTCGTATCGTGGCCGATGAGGAGATAAAAGAAGGTATTGCCAAAGCTCATCCCTATCGCCAGTGGTTAAACGAAAATTTAGTCAATTTAGATGATTTACCAGCAGTTGAAACTGCCCCACCTGAAACTCCTGTTTCCCTAATTCAACAGCAAACCGCTTTCGGTTACACTTTTGAGGAATTACGTCTTTTATTAGCCCCTATGGGCCGGGATGGAGTGGAAGCAGTGGGTTCCATGGGTTCCGACACGCCCCTAGCCGTCTTGTCCGATCGGCCAAAACTGCTTTATGATTACTTTCAGCAGTTATTCGCCCAAGTCACTAACCCCCCGATTGACTCGATTCGCGAAGAAATTATCACCTCTCCCATCACCACTATCGGTGCGGAGAGAAATCTCTTGGATCCGCAGCCAGAAAGCTGTCACCTGATTAAACTTAACTCTCCCATCCTCACCAACGCCCAATTAGCGCGTTTACAGGGCAATAGCGAATTTAACACCGTGACTATTCCCATTCTCTTCGATCCCACTTCGGGAGTCGAGGGAATGCGTAGCACAATTGAGGCAATTTGTCAAGAGGTGGACGAGGCAATTTTAGCGGGCGCGAGTATTATTATTTTAAGCGATCGAGGTATCGATAAAAATCACGCCCCGATTCCCTCACTGCTGGCCGTTGCCGGTTTGCACCATCATCTCATCCGGCAGGGAACCCGCACCAGAGTCGGTCTTGTCCTGGAATCCGGCGAACCCCGGGAAGTGCATCACTACGCCCTTTTACTCGGTTATGGTTGCGGTGCGATTAATCCCTATCTAGCCTTTGCCACCCTCGGCAGTATGATCGAGGAAGGATTATTGGTAGGAGTTGACCACCGGACTGCCTGTAAAAACTACATAAAAGCCGCCACCAAGGGCGTAATTAAAGTGGCCTCTAAAATTGGCATTTCTACCCTGCAAAGCTACCGTGGGGCGCAAATATTCGAGGCTATCGGCTTAAATCGATCGGTAGTAAATCGCTATTTTACTTGGACAGCTTCCCGCATTGAAGGGGCCGATTTAGAAATTATTGCCAAAGAATCCCTACTCAGACATGGCCACGCTTTCCCCGACCGGGACGTTAATGTGCATACCCTCGATATTGGGGGTGAATATCAATGGCGTAAGGACGGGGAAGCGCACCTCTTTAGCCCAGAAACCATTCATACCCTGCAACAAGCGGTAAAATTGGGCAAATACGACCTCTTTAAGAAGTATTCCCAACTGGTCAACCAACAAAATCAAAAATTCTTCACCCTGCGGGGACTATTAACCTTTAAAAACCGGGAAAGTATCCCCATCGAAGAAGTGGAACCGATTGAAGCGATTATGAAACGCTTTAAAACCGGGGCTATGAGTTACGGGTCCATTTCCAAAGAGGCCCACGAATCCCTCGCTATTGCCATGAATCGTATCGGTGGCAAGTCGAACACCGGGGAAGGGGGGGAAGATTCCGAGCGCTACACTTGGACAAATGAACGGGGAGACTCGAAAAATAGTGCCATTAAACAGGTAGCTTCCGGCCGTTTTGGTGTCACCAGTCTTTACCTCTCCCAAGCGCGAGAATTACAGATAAAAATGGCCCAGGGGGCAAAACCGGGGGAAGGCGGTCAATTACCTGGTAAAAAAGTCTATCCTTGGATTGCCAAAGTCCGTCACTCCACCCCCGGAGTCGGTTTAATTTCTCCTCCACCCCACCACGATATCTACTCCATTGAAGACCTAGCGGAGTTGATTCATGACCTCAAAAATGCTAATCGCGCGGCGAGAGTGAGCGTAAAACTGGTTTCTGAGGTGGGAGTTGGCACAATCGCCGCCGGAGTCGCTAAAGCTCACGCCGACGTGGTTTTAATCTCTGGTTTCGATGGTGGGACTGGTGCTTCTCCCCAAACCTCGATTAAACACGCGGGTTTACCCTGGGAGTTGGGACTAGCAGAAACCCATCAAACATTGGTGTTAAATAATCTTCGCAGTCGCATTGCGGTGGAAACCGATGGTCAGATGAAAACCGGCCGCGATGTGGTGGTAGCGACCCTATTGGGGGCCGAAGAATTCGGTTTTTCGACCGCGCCACTGGTGACGTTGGGCTGTATTATGATGCGGGTTTGTCATCTTAATACCTGTCCGGCGGGGGTAGCAACCCAGGATCCGTTATTACGGCAGAATTTCATCGGGGATCCTGAATATACGGTGAATTTCATGAAATTTATCGCCCAGGAAGTGCGGGAAATTATGGCCGAATTGGGATTCCGCACCTTAAATGAAATGGTGGGGCGAACTGATGTATTAGAGCCGAAACAGGCGATAGAACATTGGAAAGCGAAAGGAATTGACCTAACCCCGATTCTCTATCAACCGGAGGTAGCTCCAGAGGTAGGACGTTATTGTCAGATTCCCCAGGACCACGGGTTAGATAAGTCGTTGGATATAACGGTTTTACTGGATTTATGCAAGGATGCCATTGAAAAAGGCGAAAAAGTCAAGGCGACACTACCGATTAAAAATATTAACCGCGTGGTGGGGACGATTTTAGGCAACGAAATCACTAAACGTCACTGGGAGGGTTTACCGGAAGATACCGTACATCTCCATTTTCAGGGCAGCGCGGGGCAGAGTTTCGGTGCTTTTGTTCCCAAAGGGGTGACACTGGAGTTAGAAGGGGATGCTAATGATTATGTAGGCAAAGGTTTAAGCGGTGGCAAAATCATCGTTTATCCGCCCAAAGGTTCCACTTTTGCGGCCGAGGAAAATATTATCATCGGTAATGTGGCTTTATACGGTGCGACCAGTGGTGAGGTGTATATTTCTGGGGTTGCCGGGGAACGTTTTGGGGTGCGTAACTCTGGGGTGACTACGGTGGTTGAGTCCGTTGGCGACCACGCTTGCGAGTACATGACGGGGGGTAAAGTCGTTGTTTTAGGACCCACCGGTCGGAATTTCGCCGCCGGGATGAGTGGTGGTGTCGCCTACGTCCTCGATGAGTCGGGGGATTTCGCCACTCGTTGCAATACCCAAATGGTGGCTTTAGAGGCGCTAGAAGGGGAAGAAGTCGAAGATCTTCGCGAATTGATCCAGCGCCACGCCACCTACACCGGTAGCCAAAAAGCGGCGCGGGTGTTGGCGAATTGGTCGGATATGTCTGCGAAGTTCATCAAGGTAATGCCGAAGGATTACAAGCGGATGCTGGAATGTATCAAGCAAGCGCTCGATTCGGGTTTAACCGGCGATGACGCGCTTTCGGCGGCGTTTGAAGCCAACGCGCGCGATGTGTCGAGAATCGGTGGAAGTTAGAATAGATTAATGAGGGGCATTGATGCCCCTCTATTCTTCAGGAAGAGCAAAAAATGACAAAAAATCAAATTCATGACATAGAATCTTTAGAGGATTTAAACAATTTAGAGCTTCAACTTAAAAAAATTTTCACAAAAATGAACTTAGGTGATGTCTTGTATTCTTTATATCAACTAAGACAAAATCAAGAGCTTCCAGATTTTATTGTTGCTGGTGTTGCCTTATTAGCTATTAGATTTTGTCCGCCAAGTAACCCCTCCAAAAAGATAGGATATTCTCAGGATATTGGGTATTTGGTTGATTTATGTTGGAAATATTTATCGGCAGATCCTATAACTTTCGACAAGCAATTAGAAAGTGAATTTATTAAATCTAATCCAGTTTTCATGTTACTGCGTCTAGCGTGTAACCAGTTTCCTTTTAGTCCATATATTTCTAGCCAGTTTGCAAGAGCAATTATACTCTTTGATGAAATACCGAAAACATTGGTAAGCTCCTCTAAAAAAGCGAAGTTCGATCTTGAAAAAAAATTCAATGATATAAATGGCGTTTCTTTATTCGACTTCATATTTACTGGATTTTGTATATATACTTTTATCCATAAACATTTCTATATTACAAGAGATTGCTTTAGACAGTATCGCAAACAAGGAATACATCTTCCAGATGATCGGATAATTTATAAGGTTTTAGATCAATTATCAGGCGATAAATTTAGCTTGCTCCAACAATACGAGTCTAGCGAAAATATAGATAACAGGTTTAGAATGTATGATCTAAACCCGCTCTTAAAAAAATCAATTATTAAGCCATGTCATCATAAGCAAATTGCTACTCCAGATCGAGATTTTTTTCATGCACCAGTTCCTGATTTGATTGCTTCAAGGATTTCATCTGGGGTATTCTATCAGATTTGCGATCATTACGGCGAAGATTTTTCTAAGTATTTCGGTTATGTTTTTGAACAATATGTTGGAATTATACTAAAAAATTGCTTAACTTCAGAATTATTCTTGTCGGAAGAGGAAATTCGTGTTTTTTATCCAACCAATAAAGGAAAAGCTCCTGACTGGATCATAGTCGATGGCTCGACTCTACTTATTTTTGAATGTAAAGCGACCCGCTTTACCTTGCAGGCAAAAACAATTGCAAGTGAAGAACATATTAATTCCAGCTTGAAACAAGTAAAAAAAGGCTTAGAGCAACTCGCTAGTTTTATATCGGCGTGTCAGAGCAAAGTCGGCGAGCTTCAGCGTTTTCACGATTGTAATAATTTTATACCAGTTTTTGTTTCGCTAGAGCCTCTATATTTAATCAATAGTGATTGGTTTCGAGAATACATAAATGATTTATTATTGAGAGATAAAGGAATCATTCTTCCTAATTGGAGAATTTTATCTATAGAGAACTTAGAAATATTGCAACCTCATATCTCATCGCAATATACTATATTAAATTTTTTTGAGGATTTCCTAAAAAAGTCGTTGGATAATACTTTGCAGGAGATAATCGAGCAAAGTGATAAAGATTTTTCAAACTCTTTTTTATACTTAAAATATTTATATTTATATGAAAAACTAGGTGTCAGAGAAAAAATCGAGGAAAAATTCAATAAATTTTGACAGTTGATAATTTATAGCGGTGTACAGTCGTATGAGGTACAGTGTCACGAGCTATAAACCATGCTAGGCAAAGCTTGGTCTGTATCTCACTCAAGCGCTTACCGCTATAGGGTTTGCTGAAAAAGTACGGGCGAAGCATTCGGATAAAAAATCTACGGTTTCACCGATAGGTTATTGCCCGAATGCTTCGCCCCTACAGGACGCGGGCCGATGAAGACGCAAGGTTTTGAACCCACATTCCGCACCCTAAGCTGTCACAGAGAGAAATTACGGAGAGAAAAAATCAAAGTGAGCATAAAAATAAACATAAGGAGCGAAAAAAGGCATTTGAGAAACAGTAAAG
>JAADBR010000118.1 GCA_009995705.1 Microcystis aeruginosa W13-11 | reverse complement strand
GAAGAGTAGTAAACCAGACCAACCGACGAAGACGAAACGGTCTCTTTTGAGCCAGTCATCGAGAGCATCAAACAGCCCTCTTTCTGGGGCGCGTCCGACAGCAATGGTCATGGGGGTTTTCTCCGAAAAATGTATATTATTGCTAAGATTCCGCGCTCTCTTCTCCATCTATCCGAGCAGGCGAGCAGATGTGTTGAAGAATTGTGAGAAATCTTTACTTTTCTTAACTTACACTATATTGGAAAAAATGACCAATATTTTTTCTGTTGATCTTAAAAAAATCTAAAATTTTTTCGGGAGACCACTTGCTGCGCCCTCAAAGCTGTTGTCATTGGTAAATGCGGCAAAATCCACTTGAACGAAATGCTAAACCCCTCTGTGCGGTAATTATCCCCAAATTGAGGTGATTAAACCGCACAGTGCGGTATTAAGTCTTATTAAGGGGTTTTAGACCGATGGCAGTGGGATAGGTAGAATCGGAGAACCACCTTTTAAGCTAAACGCTGAAAGAGTTCACTAGAAACAAAAAGGAAGAAATTTATGGTGACAGTAACGCAAGCTGGGACTACAAGCTGTTCCACGACAGTGGTTAGGGGACTAGATCGGCAACTCATTGCTCAAATGAATCGACTTGTCTCAGGTGCTTTAGTTGATTTTTCTTCGCCCAAGATCAGGCTTGGACAAGCAGTTTGGCCATTATTGCAACCAGCAGCTAAACGCGCCCTAGATCGGGCAGTTGCCAATCGAGGCCAGACTCTGATTGTCAACTCCGCTTATCGCACTATTGCCCAACAACTGATTCTTTTCCAACAGGCTCAGGCGGATCGATGTGGCATTACTATCGCTGCTGAGCCAGGAAAGAGCAACCATCAAAGTGGATTAGCTCTCGATATTGAAGATAATGCAGGCTGGCGACCTTTCCTAGAAGCTCAGGGTTGGAAGTGGCTAGGTCCATCAGATCCGGTTCATTTTGACTTTAAAGGTGGTGGGATTCGTGACATCCGCTCAACTGCTATCCTGGCGTTCCAGCAACTGTGGAATCAAAACAATCCCAATGACAGGATTGCAGAGGATGGCCAGTGGGGGCCAAATACCGCCGCTCGTCTCGGTAAATCTCCTGCTAATGGCTTTGCTAATGGTCCGACTCTGGACACACCGATTGGTAGTGGGGGTAGCGTTGAACTAGGAGATCGCTTATTGCAACTCACGCGCCCACTTCTGGAAGGAGATGACGTGCGCCAAGTTCAGCAAGCATTAGTCCGCAATGGTTTCCAGTCAACAGTTGATGGTTTCTTTGGTCCAAAGACAGAAGAAGCAGTTAAAGCGTTTCAACAACAGAAACAATTGCAACCTGTTGATGGCATCGTTGGACCTGCCACGCTTGCGGCTTTGGGACTCTCATCTTCCTAAAGGCAAACTGACATCAATAACCCTGGAAACTATCGAAAACAAAATGCAAGGAGAATTTACACAATGATCGGTCCAACCTTACGTTTATTTGACGGATTTGACCACACTTCTCCTCAACTTCGAGACGAAGTGATGGAACTGCAAGAACTGCTAAATGCAAAAGGAGTGACTGTCGTTATTGATGGCTTCTTTGGACAGGCAACCGAAATGGCTGTCAAACAATTTCAACGCTCTCGCAGTTTGGATGATGATGGAATTGTCGGTCCTCTGACTTGGGCTGCATTATCAGACGAGCAACCTCCCAATCTTGAACTTACATTTAATACGACAATTGCTCGCAATGACGCTTCCATGCTCAGGCAATTGGGAGCGGCTCAACAGTTCCGAGCTTTCATTGAAGAAGGCGCTAATAAACACGGCTTTCCTATTGCTGTAATTGCAGGCATTGGTTCGCGAGAATCTCACTGGGGATTGCTCTTAAATCCACCCGGTCCCTCTGGTACGGGAGATTTTGGTCATGGTCGGGGACTGATGCAAATTGACGATGGTGCCTTTCCTCAGTTTATCTCTACTGGTAAGTGGAAAGATCCCAGGGAGAATATTCTCTTTGGCTGTCAAGTTCTTGCTGACAACCGAGCTTTTATGCAACGCAAGACTAATTTGCAAGGCAAAGAGCTTATCCGTGCCGCTTTAGCTGCATACAATTCCGGACTTGGAAATGCGCTAAGAGCTTTGCGCGATCGCGGAGATGTTGATTTCTTCACTGCTAACCGGAATTATGGCAAAGATACTCTCAGTCGAGCCGGATGGTTCCAGTTACATGGTTGGAGTTGACTAACAAAGTAAGTAGAGTTGTTGCATGAGCTAAATTATTGGCAACAACTCTATACTTTAGTTCAAAGATTTAAACAATTTTATTGCTGAGATTTTTTCTAATTATGCCATTTACCGCCAAAGTCATTACCACAGCCGAATGGGGAGCGAAACCGCCAAAACCGGGAACGTTTCCTTTTAAAAGAATAGTTCCCGTTATGTCATCGTCCAATATTTTTGTAAAAGGAGGTAAAAGCCACAATTAAACTTAAAACTCCATACATCGATCCAGTTTTATCCCCAAAAAAGAGGCAAATGAAAATCAAAAGATCAATTGTTAAATGGATACTTACTGCATTACTGACTACTGTTTTTGTGACTTTTGCCTATGGATTAGTTACCAACGTCTTAGCGCAAACTCCTTCTCCAACTCCTTCTGTAACACCTTCCTCTCAAACTCCTTCCCCGACTCCTGCTCCAACATCTTCCCCTCAAACTCCCTCCCCGACTCCTGCTCCAACATCTTCTGAACCTGGGACTCCTGCGAGTTTCTCTCTCTTTGCGTTCCTAATAGCATTAGGGAGTGTTTTGGGTTTCTATACAATTACTGTCTGGTGGGTAAGCTGGGATAACAACTATAGTTTTACAAAATTATGGATTAAGCCTGTAGCTTTGACAGCAGGACAATTTGGTAAAGCTAGTCTTTCTAATTTTCAAATTTTTGGTTTCACTTTGGTGGTGCTATTTCGGCTTGTATACACTCTGTCCAGTAGTGGGGTGCTGAGTGGGCTATCAAATGATATTCTTTTACTACTAGGTATCAGCGCTGTTGGCACAACTGGTTCCAAGGTTGTAGCATTGGGAAACAAACGACTGACATTCTCTAATTGGGCCTGGTTGAGAAAACATAAATGGCTGACCATTGGTGAAAAAGGTTACGAGCAAAAACCAAAATTAGAAGATGCAAAATGGAGCGACCTAATCAAAAGCGGTGGATCATTTGATGTTTACAGCTTTCAACTAGCAGGTTTTAGCTTGTTGGTAGCTGCTAGCTTATTTTTAGGTATTGGTTCAGATATGGCGACATTTACTTTACCGCAAAACTTTCTTTCTATTCTTGGACTGAGCAACGTTGTCTATCTAGGAGGGAAAGTTACAGAGCCAAATTCTTACGAAGAACTCAACCAAAAAATTGATGAATTACGGACAGAAGAAACAGACTTAATTTCTCAATACCCTAATATTCAACCTGAAAGTTATGGAAAGTATATTGCCAAAGCGCGTATCGTTGCAGAGATGCTCAGGTCATTTTACGGTCAGGAAGGAACTTTTAAAGGTGATGAAACTATTGGATTTAGTCAACTGATGCCAAATATTCCTCAAAAGGATGACCAATTTCAGCAAGGGATCACTGCACTCCCCTAACACATCCTACAAATAACCTGAGTTCGGGATAACGCTATCTTACAGGACTGTGGGAAAACCTTTGCCAACTCTGGATTCTGACCCCCTTGGTAAACAGGCGATTGCGTCCAGGAGCAGGTCAAACTTGTTGGTCATGGTGTCCTATTAATTGGTGATCGCTACCAATCAGGCGATCGCTATCAATCAGTTTGATCGCCGATTTTGTAGGCTGCATTCCCCAAGACAACTCCTAATTACTCCGCCA
Organism: Microcystis aeruginosa W13-11; assembly: GCA_009995705.1. Classification (GTDB taxonomy): domain Bacteria; phylum Cyanobacteriota; class Cyanobacteriia; order Cyanobacteriales; family Microcystaceae; genus Microcystis; species Microcystis aeruginosa_F. The sequence goes on along the minus strand of JAADBR010000118.1, from coordinate 9,854 downwards.
ATAAATTCTTGGGAACGCACCAAGATTATGGAATTTGAGCAAGCGATCGCATCTGTAGGGTGCGTTCCCCGAAGCCTTTGGGTTTTGCCAACCAGATTTGGACAGAACTATAATAACAATTGTACTTAATCATGTACAACTCTGATGAGCGTCAACATTGTCAACTTTAGTGAAGCCCGAAAAAACTTTAAATCTGTAATAGATACAGTAGCCAATGATAAAAACTGTACTTTCATTGTCAGAGGAGATACAGAAGATGTTGTTATTATGTCTAAAAGTTATTATGACAGTCTGATGGAAACAGTTTATCTCTTAAAATCTCCGGCTAATGCTCAACATTTGCAAAAAGCGATCGCAGAATATAAAGCAGGTAAAACACAAGAACATGATTTAATCGATGCGTAAGTTGGCTTGGGGTAGCTGTAGGGTGCGTTCCCTAATCTGACTCCTACTGCTGCACCGATAGATTTTGGGGAACACACCATGCTAATTCATTCAAGCAAGTGATTGCCAGCTAACAACCCTCAGGCACAGCGACTGCCGAGATTTAATCGGTTATGACCCTAAGGTTATCTGCACAGTGAACAGCAATCAGTGAACTGAAAACTCACATCTGATAACTGATCACTGACTTCCCAACCCCTGCTATACAATGGTTTTTGACTTGTTTTTTGGAAGGGAACGCTAAACTATGTATTCGATCGATATTACTCTGAAACTCTCGCCCATTCCCATTTCCGTGCAGCGCAAGGAAGAAGCAGCAGCAGACGCTTTGTATCAAACAATTATTAACGCTATGCGATCGCCAAATCCAGAGTTATTAGAATTAACCTGCGAAAAACAAACCGATAAAAAGGTGGCGGTTTTGAGCGATCAGATCAGTGCGGTGATTGTGTCACAAAAATCTGGGGCTGCCTCCACTGGTAGAGTGCCGGGGTTTGTCGCTTTAGCCACAGAATAGTTTTTTAATCAGTTATCAGTGAGCAGTAACCAGTAATCAGTGACAAGAAAACGGCAACCGCCTACATAACACTTTCTACTGAAAACTGATAACTGATAACTGATCAACTCATAATTATGACTATAAAAGTAAAAGATCTCTGGTTTAGCTGGCCAAGTGGGAAATCCGTATTAAATGGCTGCTCTTTGCAAGTTCCCAGAGGGGAATTTTGGATGTTGTTGGGGACAAATGGCAGCGGTAAATCAACCCTGCTGCGGCTCTTAGCGGGATTATTAAAACCTAGTCGCGGGGAAATAGAGATACCTAACCCCCTCGGTTTTGTTTTTCAAAATCCCGACCATCAGTTAGTTATGCCAACAGTGGGGGCAGATGTGGCCTTTGGGTTGGTATCCGAGGGTTTATCCACGCCGGCAATTCGGGCGCGGGTGCGGGAATCCCTAGGGGCGGTGAATTTATTAGAAATGGAAAAACGACCGATCTATGCTCTCAGTGGCGGACAAAAGCAAAGAATCGCCATTGCGGGGGCTTTAGCTCGTCATTGCGAGTTTTTGCTCTTTGATGAACCCACCGCCCTTTTGGATGGGGATACCCAGTTAGAATTAGTCTCTCAAGTACAGAAATTGGTCAAAAACCGGGGGATTACAGCCCTTTGGGTGACCCATCGCCTTGATGAATTGGATTACAGCGATGGGGCATTTTTGTTGGAGGGGGGCAAGGTAGCGGATCAGGGAAATCCCCTAGAATTAAAAGCGAGATTATTGGCAAGTGCGGCAGTCGAATCTTAAATTTTTTGTTAATATCATTAGGATGCTGTTTTTTAGAACTGCCCTTAATGCCACACAAATTACTCTCAAAGCCATGGTTAATTCTTCTGATCGTTCCCTTCTGCTGGTTGACGGCTACAACGTCATCGGCTCTTGGCCGTCCCTGAAAAAAATTAGCGATCGCCAAGGTCTCGAACCAGCGCGAGACAAGTTAATTGAAACCCTAATCGGTTACACCCACCATCAGGGTTATCAAACCCAAATCGTCTTCGATTCCTACCTTCAAGATACCCCCGGCAGCCAAGAACGCTACACTAACCATTTATCGGTTTATTTTACCGCCCACGCTCAAACCGCCGACACCTATATCGAGAAAACCTGCGCCGATTTTTGGCACGATCGCGCCCCAGCTATCGGACGGATTATCGTCGCTACCTCTGATAATGCCCAAAAAATGACCGTTATGGGTTATGGGGCCCACTGGATTTCCGCTCAACGACTGGAAATCGAGGTGGATTTAACCGGTCGTCGTCTGAGAAAATCCCAGAGTTCTTCTCAAAGTCCCAAAGGGCGTTTTTTATTCCATTCTCTCGATGCTCAGGTGCAACAGAAACTAGAGAAAATGCGCCACGGAATTAGTTATCAAAAACCTTGACAAATTACCCCAAATATGTATCGACAAAATCCCCATTAGAGGCACAGGTAACTGTGTCTCTAAGCTTTTCAAGGTCAGTTGCGGTCTAGGGGATTTTGTCAAAAGCTGGCCCCTCTAAACCACTGGTGTCACAGTTGCAATTCTGCTAAACCTAAATAATAAATTCCCGTGGGTGTCACTTGGAAGCGACAGGGTAAAACCTTGACTCCTTTAGCCACTGCTTGACGCAATAGCTGTCCGTATTTAGCATCCTTACTATCCCCCGGAGCAAATCGGTCACAATCACCCCGATTAATAAAGTAGAGCATAATCGCCTCCGCTGCTGGCAATAAAGCCATTAATTCGTTTAAATGCTTCTGTCCCCGCGTGGTGACAGTATCGGGAAAAAGTGCCGTTTCTCCCTGATTCCAAGTGGTATTTTTAACCTCGATATAGGTGAGGGAATTATCACCATGGGTCAAAAGAAAATCAATTCTACTGCCATTATTTTGACCGTAGGCCACTTCCGATCGCACTTCGGTGTCATTTTTGACCAAATCGAGAAAAACCCCTTGCAACAGGGCATTTTTCACCACCTGATTAGGAAGATTGGTATTAACTCCCACCCAAGTCTCCCCCAGTTGAATCATCTCCCAGGTATAAGCTAATTTTCGCTTCGGGTTATCACTACAGGAAAGATAAACCGGTTGACCCTCTACGCATACATCTGTCATCGGTCCGGTATTAGCGCAATGGGCCGTAATTAATTCTCCGTTGTCCAGTTGTATGTCGGCAAAAAAGCGTTTGTAACGTTTAATTAAAATACCCTTGACAAGAGAAGGATAAGTGTGAACCAACAAGGAAGTCATCAAATTTTCGCCAGGCTATATTAAGGTAAAGAATAGCCTTTTTTTGGGAGCTTAACCTGAAGGCAGGAGACCTTTCAGTTATCAGTGAACAGTGATCAGTAAACAGTAATCATACTATTTCCCTTTATTCCTAGCAGGCATTTTATCCTCTTGGGTTTGGTGGGTAAAATGTATTATAAAATACAGTCCTGCGGGCGAGCAAATGGAACGAACCACAAAGGACACAAAGATTGATCGGTATTATATAGGTTAAACTTATCACATAAAGAATAAGAGAGCCGGCATTTTACTCCCCTCTCCCTTTGGTTGTGGGGGTAAGGGAAATTAACCATCTCTGCGATTACTTGTGAAAAATGGCATCAGTGACAAGAAAACGGCAATTTTCTACTTAAGACTGATAACTGATAACCGCTCAGGTACAATAAAAGCTTGAGGCTTAGTAGATATTGAAATTATGGGTAACACTTTCGGACGACTATTTCGGGTTTCCACTTTTGGAGAATCTCACGGGGGTGGGGTAGGAGTGGTTATCGATGGTTGTCCCCCGCGCTTAGAAATTTCCGAAGAGGAGATTCAAATCGATTTAGACCGTCGCAAACCGGGACAAAGCAGAATCGTGACCCCGCGTCGGGAAAATGACATTTGTGAGATAATTTCTGGCGTTTTTGAAGGCAAAACCCTCGGTACACCGATCGCTATTTTAGTGCGGAATCAGGATGCTCGCTCGCAGGATTACAACGAAATGGCCGAGAAATTCCGACCTTCCCACGCGGATGCCACCTACGAAGCAAAATACGGCATTCGCAACTGGAAAGGAGGAGGCAGATCCTCGGCCCGGGAAACCATCGGCCGGGTGGCCGCAGGAGCGATCGCTAAAAAAATCCTTAAATCTGTCTATAACGTCGAGATTATCGGTTATGTGAAGCGAATTAAAGATATTGAGGCAATCATCGACCCCAACACCGTCACCCTCGACGAGGTGGAAAGTAATATGGTGCGTTGTCCCAACGGGGAAATGGCCGCCAAAATGATCGCCCTGATCGACCAAATTCGCCTGAATAAGGACTCGATCGGCGGTGTGGTGGAATGTGTAGCCAGAAATGTGCCGAAAGGTCTAGGAGAACCCGTTTTTGATAAGCTAGAAGCCGATTTAGCTAAAGGTATGATGTCTTTACCCGCGAGTAAGGGATTTGAAATCGGATCGGGATTCGCGGGAACCTTCTTAACCGGCAGCGAACACAATGACGAGTATTTTATCGATGATAACGGGGAAATTCGCACCACTAGCAATCGTTCGGGAGGTATCCAAGGGGGAATTAGTAACGGTGAAAATATTATTATCCGCATCGCTTTTAAACCCACCGCGACTATCGGTAAAGAACAAAAAACCGTGACACGCACCGGGGAAGAAACCACCCTGGCAGCCAAAGGAAGACACGATCCTTGTGTTTTACCCCGGGCCGTCCCGATGGTGGAAGCGATGATGGCTTTGGTATTATGCGATCATCTGCTCCGTTTTCAGGGACAATGTACGATTAGCGATCGCTTTTTCTAAACCTTTACCCGCGATGAAATTTTTATTCCTTCATTCCAATTTTCCCGCCCAATTTCGCCATTTAATCACGGTTTTAGCTCAAGACCCCGGAAATCAAGTGATTTTCGGCACTACCAGGCAAGAGGGAGAGATAGCGGGGGTAAAAAAATTTATTTACAAGGAAAGTCGCGCTGTTTCTCCCCAAACCCATCATTATGTCCGTCCCCTTGAAAGTGCGGTTTTACAAGGTCAAGCGGTTTATGCTGTTTGCCAACAACTGAAAAATCAAGGATTTTATCCCGATATTGTCTATGCACATTCTGGCTGGGGGCCGGGTCTATTTATCAAGGATATTTTCCAAAAAACTAAGTTTTTAGCCTATTTTGAATGGTTTTATCATGCCCATGGTTCCGATGCTGATTTTGATCCGGCGGATCCCCTTAATGCTGATGCCGAGGCCCGGATTAGAATTAAAAATGCGCCAATCCTGATCGATCTGGTCAGTTGCGATCGAGGTTTATCGCCGACTATCTGGCAAAAACAACAATTTCCCCGCGAATTTCACTCGAAACTGACGGTTTTACACGATGGCATCGATACGGACTATTTTTGTCCCCGTCCCGATGTGCAGTTAGTGATTCCAGAGATAGGTTTAGATTTATCGGGTGTTAAGGAGGTTGTCACCTATGCAACCCGGGGAATGGAACCCTATCGCGGTTTTCCCCAATTTATGACGGCTGTTTCCCTAATTTTAGCCCGTCGGCCTAACTGTCATATCGTAATTGTCGGGGAGGATCGGGTCGCTTATGGGAAAACTCTACCGGACGGCAAAACCTATAAACAATTGATGTTAGAAAGCCTTTCTTTGGATTTATCCCGGGTGCATTTCACCGGTTCTCTGCCCTACGGTCAATATAAACAGGTTTTACAGGCATCGGCCGCCCATATCTATCTTACCCGTCCTTTTGTGCTTTCTTGGTCAATGTTAGAGGCTATGGCTATGGGTTGTGTGGTGATTGGTTCCGATACTCCCCCCGTGCGAGAATTAATTACTGATGGGGAAAATGGTTTATTAGTGGATTTCTTTTCTCCCCAACAAATAGCCGATCGCGTGGATGAAGTGTTAAATTATCCCCAGGGTTGGCAAAATCTGCGTTTAAATGCCAGGGAAACTATCAAGCAACGCTACGACCTCAAACAATGTTTACAGGATCATCTAGACTGGTTATTGAGTTGATTTTTCAGTGATCAGTAATCAGTGAACAGTAATCAGTGAATAGTAAACAGTAATCAGTGAAAAGAAAGCTGCGAACTTGCCAGGTAATTAGTCACCGGAATAAGGACAGCCTTATTGAGAATGACTAAACATAGAAGTATTACCGGGTAAGGGTTTCTCAATCAACATATATGAAATACTTATACTAAATCCAGTTATTAAAGACTGATTATCTATTCCTCCTTTTGCCTCTTGCCTATCCTGATATGTAGCCTATACTCAACGGATTTAGTATAATATCGCTATTAAATCCTTTCTCTTACAATTCTAATTTCTTCCCAAGCAGGAATATTACCTGCTCGTCTTTCTTCTAATAATACGGAGGCGATGAAACGGTTAAAAACTTGTTACCTTTTGATGGAATATTGAGAATTTAATTCTCGGCATTCTGCCACTGTTAAGTTAACCCGTAATTTTTATCCCTGCTCTAAATTCCCGCAGGGATTGAGCATGATTTTCTATACCAATACAACGCATCAATAAATCCACATCCAAACTCGGTAAAAGTTGCGATTTACTAACAGCCTCATATCTCTCATTTCCTAAACTATAAAACAATAACTCATCATTCATCCAAACCCAAACTTCAGGAATTTGTAACCGTTTGTATGCTTCTAGTTTATTAATTCCTCCACTACTAACAACCACCTCAATTACTAAATCAGGATGTTTTCTATTGGCTCCCAACTCATAGGATTTATCACCTTCTCTTTTAACCTTTTCAAATTCATTTTCTAAGGTGACAGAACCAGTAGGAGTAAAATCTAATCCCAAAAATTCTAAATAAATTTCTAGTAAAGCACCAATACGTTCTTTGATAGTTTCGTATTTTTTTCCTAGCATTTTTCTAATCTCCAAAACTCCATCCGAAAAAGATAACCTTAACCCTGGGCGATCAATTAGCTGTTCAACAGCTTTAAATTCTCTCCAGGTTAAGTCACTAATTAAAATTGGTTCTGCTTCTCGTTCGATTAGTGTAGTTATCATAATTTAAACCCAAATTTAGAGCGTGAATTTTGTTCACTATGATATGATACAAAAACAGAGTATTATAAAAAACATCATGCAAGCATACAAACTCAAAGGAAAAATTGATCAATCTGGTAACTTGCTGATTACCGAACCCCTGAATTTACCCCCCGGAAACGTGGAAATTGTAGTTTGGGCAGCCACAGACACCCTTGATCATTCCACAACCCCAACCACTGAACCAGCACCAGAAACACCAAAAAGAAAATCTAGGATCAAAGCATTTCAGGGTTTATTTGAAAATGCCCCTGCCATTCCGGCAGACTTTGATCCAGATCAAGCTAAATATGAATATTTAAAGGAGAAATATAACCTGTGAAAATCCTGATAGATACTAATATCATTATTGATAATGCCTTAGAGAGAGAACCTTTTTGGAATGCAAGTGAACAAGTTTTATCACTAATTGAAAAAGGCACAATTGCAGGTTATATTTCCGCCTCAACTTTTAGTGATTTGTATTATATTATCCGTAAGGCAAGAGGTCGAGATTGGACGCTTACTTATTTAAAGCAGTTAATTAATTTTTGTCAAATTGCTACAGTAAATCAGGCTGCAATTATAATGGCTTTCACAACCAATTTTCAGGATTTTGAAGATTCTATTCAATACTCTACTGCGGTAGTTAATCAATTAGATGCAATTATTACCCGTAATCCTCAAGATTTCCCCATTGTCACACCACGAATCATCACTCCTGAACAATTAATTGCCGAATTAACCAACTCTCATTAGCTGGTGGTTTTAGTAATGTATCAAGAGCATAAAAAATGTCTAAACTTAAAGAGTTCACCTATTACCAAAATTCTATGACTCGCTGGTTTAATATTGCCGGTCCCTGTTCCAACGATATCCACTATATGCTCTCTCCCACAGTACGATTACCAGATTTAGAGGAGCTAATTCAACAACGTAGTTATTTTGTTCTTCACGCACCACGACAAACGGGGAAAACCACAGCAATGTTAGCTCTAGCACAACAACTTACCGATACTGGAAATTATGCCGCAGTCATGGTATCCTTAGAAGTAGGAAGTGCATTTAATCGTGATCCTACTGCCGCAGAATTAGCAATTTTAGGAACTTGGTATAATACAATTGAGGATAGTTTACCGACCGAATTACAACCAGCTGCTAAACAATGGCAACAGGAAGAACCAGGAAGCAGAATTAAGGCTTTTTTAAGAGGTTGGGCAAAAGCTATCAATCGTCCCATAGTATTATTTATAGATGAAATTGACTCTTTACAAGACCAAACATTAATATCAGTTTTACGACAGTTAAGAGATGGTTTTCCTAAACGTCCAGAAAATTTTCCCTCATCAGTAGTATTAATTGGTTTACGAGATGTGAGAGATTATAAAGTAGCATCGGGAGGTAGTGATAGATTAAATACATCTAGTCCTTTTAATATAAAAGTTGCTTCTCTGACCATGCGAAATTTTAATCTTGCAGAAGTGGGAGAATTATATCAACAACATACAGCAGCAACCAGACAAATTTTCACATCAGAAGCAATAGAAACAGCTTATGATTTAACACAAGGACAACCTTGGCTAGTCAATGCTTTAGCTAAAGAAATTGTAGAAAAAATGGTAAAAGATAGAAATATTACTATTACCAAAAAACACATTTTAACAGCCAAAGAAATATTAATTAATCGTCAGGATACTCATTTAGATAGTTTAGCGGAAAAACTCAGAGAAAAACGAGTGAAAAACATTATTGAACCGATTTTAGCAGGGCAAACCTTACCAGATACCCTAGCAGATGATCGCCAATATTTAATAGATTTAGGATTATTACGACGTGATCCGATGGGGGGATTAGTTATTTCTAACCCCATTTATCGTGAAGTTATTCCCCGCGTTTTAGTACAAGGAACTCAGGACAGTTTACCTTTAATTAGTCCTAGTTGGTTGACTACAACAGGTGAATTAAATATTGATGCTTTATTAACAGCATTTCTCAAGTTTTGGCGACAACAGGTCGAACCTTTATTAAGTAGTGCTGCTTACCATGAAATCGCCCCACATATAGTATTAATGGCTTTTTTACATCGTGTGGTTAATGGTGGGGGAGTTTTAGAAAGGGAATATGCAATTGCTAGTGATAGAATGGATTTATGTTTGCGTTATAAAGATGTAATTTTAGGAATTGAATTGAAAGTATGGCGGGATAAAAAACGCGATCCCCAAGCTGATGGAATTGAACAATTAGAATCTTATTTAGCACGTTTGGGTTTAGATTTTGGTTGGTTATTTATCTTTGATAGGCGGAAAAATGCCTTACCAATGGAAGAAAGGTTATCAACTGAGGTTCTGGTGACGGAAAATCAATATAGAATTACTGTGATTCGGGCTTGATTGAGTGTTTTAAATGAAGTATTTTTGGAAACAATGCTTTTTTCAAACATATTTAAGGGTGAATTTATAAGGTACGTTGCATTCCATTAACGCACCCTACAGAATTGGCTGCTTAATTTTTATTTCAGCTATTCATAAACTTTACTTCTATGGGCGATAAAAATTATCGTTACCAGTTTTAAATCATCATTAATTTCATAAATAACTCTATAGTCACCTACTCGATAACGATAATAACCTGATAACTCACCTTTGAGAGATTTTATATTAGGATGATTACGAGGATTAATTTTTAAACGTTCAAAACATCGTAAATATTCAGGTCTAGGGGTTGACAAAGAGAGAAAAATCAGCAGTAGGGATAAGAGAGACAACCGTATTCAAGGGGTGATGGACACAGGCCAAAGCCTGGCGGAAGAAA
>JAADBR010000117.1 GCA_009995705.1 Microcystis aeruginosa W13-11 | reverse complement strand
AGTACCCCCCCTAGTTCACCTCCGTTCCCCTGTCCTAATTGTGGTTCTCACCATAGGATCAAGAATGGTTCTATTCATAATGGAAAACCCAAACGTCAATGTAAAGAATGTGGTTGTCAGTTTGTGATCAATCCCACTAATAAAACCGTCTCTGACGAAACCAAACAATTAATTGATAAACTCTTGCTCGAACGAATTTCCTTAGGAGGAATTGCTAGAGTAACAGGAGTAAGTTGGTCATAGTTACAAAATTATGTCAACAATAAACTGGCGGCTGTCCCCGGTCAAATAAAGGTTTTGGACAAACCAAAAGGTAAATTGGTTATAGAATGTGATGAGATGTGGTCTTTTGTTTTTTCTAAGACGATAAAGGTTTATATTTAGCTGGCAATTGATAGAAAGACAAGAGAAATTATTGGCTCCTATTTAGGAGATAGGAGTCGTCAATCAGCCCAAAAACTTTGGGCTAGGCCGACCGGGCGTTTACCGACAATGCGCTATTGCTTACACAGACTTTTGGAAGTCCTATAGGACAGTAATTCCCAGTAAACGTCATCGACCGGTCGGTAGAGAAACTGATCAAACTAATCCTATTGAAAGATTAAATAATACCTTTCGACAATTCTCTAAAAAAATGGAGAATCACGTTGGGGAACCCTTTGGTATTTTATCCATGACTACAATGCACAGCAAAGCAAAGGATTAAGCCGCCATCACTACTACCGAATCACCACCGAGAGTTGGTCATGATAAACTATTTTTTACACGAAGGAGAAATAATTGATCGAGAATCGAATTATGCTTTTGACTTGCCAAGGTTGTTTATTTTGTGTTTAAATCTGTCGTATTTGAAAGCTAAATATCGCTGACTGAACAACCATCTTTTTTCAAGTTGACTTAAAGCAGACCATTGGTCGTAGGTGGGAAAAGCCACATCTTTGAAAAAAGACATCCATTGATTTAAAGTGGTTTCAATTGTGTGTTCTTTCGCCCTCTCATAACCGTTTTCAACCATTTTTTGATAAAGTTCTGGAGAACTTTTCAGACGACGAACTGCTTCAATTGCCTCCTCTAGAGAGTGAATAATAATAAAATCTAACTTCGTCTTTCTTTCTGCTAAAAAACCTAACTCTGGAGTCAAAAGAGCGGGGACACCCGCGTGCCAAGCATTAATTAGCTTAATAGAACCTTTATTAGGATAATTTCGAGAATCAAAACTACGGGCGGCTACAATCACATCTAGATTAGTATAATTGTTCCATTGAAATCTATCCCAAATCGGCATCCAATGGCAATTGAGAGTAGCCAAAGACTCTGGCCATGTTTCCGACCTTAATTCCGGTGCCAACTGACCCCTGGTGCCAATGTAAGAAATATTCTCCACTAGGGTGTTCCGTTCCCTATCTCTGGGAATTAACCCGGGCATCGGCCAATGACTAATTAGATAGGGGTTCCAAATAGAGTCTTTGGTCTTCTCCCAACTGGACGGATTATAAACAATGTGTAGGTGAGCCGAAGGGTGATATTCTTTGTCGCTTTTGACACAAACTAACATGACCTTATCCAAGAAGGGATAGTCATTATCTAGGGTATCTCGGTCGGCAATTAAAATTCCTTGCTCTGGGATTTCTCTGGCTATTTCACAAGGAAAGCCAGCTTGTCTGAGATGAAAGTAGGTTTGGGCTATCCAGGCCGTGAAATTGCTATGGTCGCCTGTCCATAGAGTCTGGTCTTCCTTGATGTTTTTTTGTCTGATTTCGCCAGGAGCATAAAAATAGATTGTTTGCATCTTACAGGACAGGGCATTCCGTAGCGCCCATCATAGATCAAAAGCGTTTTGCCGTCAATTGTCCAAGAGTTCAGCAATTCTGATTATGAAAATCAGCCAGCCAACCCCCTAGTCTAAAGAAATATACTCGATCGCCTCCCGGGGTGGATAATTAGGAAACAACCCCTTGACCTAGAGAAATAGTACCCGGGTTCGCTTTAATTAATCAACCGACCACGGCAATAATCGGTGTTTGTGCCTCATCCATGGGCAAGAGAAGGTTTCTCATCAGTTTTGGTAAAGTAAAAACCAATAAAGAAAGCCAGTATTTATTATTAAAAATCATTGACTAAAATAACGCAGTCCTTTTACCAATTTTTCCACTGCCGTTAAAGCTGTTTCTGGAGATAAAGCACCGTAGGCAAGACGCAAATAACAGCCCTCTGTTATCCCAAAAGTTGAACCGGGTAACACCGCCACCCGCTGCTGCTCAATTAAACTTTTAACTAACTGAAAATCATTCTTGTCTGTAGGAATTTTCAGGAAGAAATAAAAAGCACCTTCCGCAGTGGCAACATCACAAATATCCCTAATCGATTCTAGAGCATTCAGGCAAATTTCTCTAACTTGACTGATGGTTTTTAACTGTTCTAAAGGATAGCTTTTACCCACCTGCAACGCTCCTAGTGCTGCGTATTGCGAAACCACCGGCGGACAAATTAAAATAGTATCCTGAATCTTATTAATCGCCTCAGATAAATGTTCTGGTGCTACCATATAACCAATGCGCCAACTGGCAAAACCGTAGGCTTTTGAGAGACTAAATAAGGAAATAGTCGAGGATTCACTGCCAACAATTGCCGCCGGAGAAAAGTGGCGAGCATGGTTATAGGTAAAATATTCATAAGCCTCATCATGAATGTGATAGATGCCCTTTTTTTGACAAATTCGATTGACTTCTCTCAGGGTATTTTCTGGATAGACTACTCCCGTGGGATTATTAGGAGAAATCGTCACCACTGCCTTAGTTTTTTCCGTGATTGCCTCTTCAATGGCGGCTGGACGCAATTGATAATTTTTGTCTGTGGCAACCAAAATCACTTGACAATCAGCCATTTTTATGGCCATTTCATGATTGAAATAAAAGGGAGTATTGAGAATAATTTCATCCCCCGGAGAAGTAATGGCTAAAATAGCATTCATAAAAGCCATATTACTGCCCGCCGTCACAAAAATTGCTTGCTTATCGCTGATTTCTATGCGATTATCTTCGGCTAGTTTTTGCCGAATTACTGCTAATAAGGGGGCAATTCCCGCCACAGATTGATATTGATGATTTTTGGGATTAGCTAAGAATAAAGATAGAGATTTGATCGCTTCCTGGGGTGGATAATAGGAAACAACCCCTTGACCTAGGGAGATAGTGCCGGGGTTCGCTTTAATTAATTGACCGACCACGGGAATAATCGGCGTTTGCACCCCGTCCATGCGGGAGAGAAGGTTTTTCATTAAACTAATCAATGGAGCCGAGCAGAGTCGAACTGCTGTCCAAATTAGGTATTGACTGTCCGTTCATTCACAGGTTTAGTTTCGATTACCCTCGAAACGGGGACTGTCACTTATCCCGGACAGTGGGATGCTCTAGTTAAAGCTTAGACGGTTAACTAACTAGAGAAAGTTAAACGTGGCATCCGTTGGGGGTTTATCCATAGTCCTTAACGGAGTCAAACTATGAATGCTCGAGTCGATTAGAGACTATTAGGCAGCTACAGGAGCGGCTTTACGAGCGAAAGGAACGATGTTGTTCGCATTTACTTTTTGTTTGAGCCTTTGATTTACGAGAGGAGACTCACTCTCGACCTGTATCACGGGGGAGCTTTCGCTAACCTGTCGAAACCGTTACGGCCCCTTGTGCTTACATCCTGATTATAGCATATTTTTCGATTAAGCTAATTGTGGCTCAATTGGGATTTTTCCGATCTTCCCAAGGGTTAGAGCCAGTCTAGACGGGAAAAAAGGTTTTTATCGCTGATTTTTGGGAAAATTATCCTATATTTGACCTTGATTAGTATCACCAGAGACTAATCAATTAATTGAGCAGCTATTGCTCGACTGCGATGACCTGAGTTCGGAATCAGGGAAAACTGCAAAATTCCCCTAATCCGAACTAACCTTGATCACAAAACCTTGTGGGTGTGAGAATGTTGTTTGACGTTATCCTCTGTCCGCACCACATGAACAGCATTCAAGATGCGTTTTTTCTCTAGGGAAAAGTTTAAATCGTCTTTTTGGCTGCCCAAGGGGATTAACCCTTGTAGGTGGGGTTGATTTTTGTAGGTGCGAGTGGCCGCAATCGCCCTTTCGACAAAATTCTCGCATAATTGGGTATTATCAGGGAAATTACTGGGTATTTGAGGATTATAGTCCTGAAAAACTTCTCCTAAACTCATAGCGCGGGCAAATTCGTAGGAAGTGGGAATTCCTTTGACAATTGCCTCTAGGGCTGCCGAGGGAATCGGTTCTAACACCGCCACTTTTTCTAATTCTCCCTCCCTTCGACCAAGCTCAGGGCAAGCCTGTTTGAGAAAACAAATCGCTAAACCGAATACACAATAATCATCTTTTGTCAAGTCAGAAATGTTTAAGAATTGCGTCGCTGTGGCCATTATTTTGATCCTGAGTCGCTCTTTATTTAATCTTGCGGGCGAAGAGCGATCGAATCAAGGTTTTTATTAAGAGATATGAAGGAGAAAAATTTAGCAGGGTTGGGCTGCGCTCACGCACCCCAATACGGAAAAAACTGATAGCTGTTAGACTAGAAACCAGCAGATTAACTGATAAACGAGCTTTATGTCACCCACTCTACTCATCTCCAAAGAACTTCCCACCCTGAAATATAATCCTAGTCTGGAGCGCTTTGATAGCTCTTGGGCGGCCCCTTTGTCCACTCTTTTGGGACTGGGACGGGCTGCCGGGGCAACTTTTATCGAATTTTTCTTGGAAAGAGTCAACTATATCAGTTGTTTAGCCGAAGATGATAGCATCACCAGTCTCTCACCGAAACTATCGACAGGGGCAGGAATCCGCCTTTTTCGCGGTAAAGCTGATTGTTATGTCAGTACCAACGATTTAAGCTTCCAAGGCTTAAAAAATGCCCTAGAAAAAGGTTTATCGATTCTTGGTTTAAACCTACCCGGTCCTAACGCATATATTCCCGAAATCAATCTGGAAATGTTCCGGGATTATGCCACGGTCAAAAATAAAGATATTTGGCTGAATAATTGCAGTTCTTTGCGAGAAATGGGTGATATTCTCCTAACTGCTAACGTTCACCTCAATCAGAAAGCCTCTCACGTCCAATCTCGTCGCGCCGCTTATTTTCGCGATTGGCAAGAAATTTTAGTTGCCGCTAGTGACGGCACTTTTGCCCGGGATATTCGCCTCACCCAATCCGTGGGCTATAATCTCCTCTGTGCCGATGGAACTAATCGTTCTAGCATTGGTAAACGGGTGGGTAGTACCAGTAATCCCGATTTTCTGCGGACGTGGAATGCCGAGGAATCGGCGGCAGAAGTGGCCGAATCGGCGGGTAAAATGCTTTACGCTGACTATGTAGAATCTGGCAGTTATCCCATCGTCATGGCCAATGAATTTGGCGGCGTTATCTTCCACGAAGCTTGTGGCCATTTGCTAGAAACTACGCAAATTGAACAAAAAACCACGCCCTTTCTCGATAAAAAAGGCGAAAAAATCGCCCACGAAAACCTGACGGCTTGGGACGAAGGATTATCCGATAAAGCTTTCGGTACTATCGATATGGACGATGAGGGAATGCCGGCCCAACGTACTCTCCTAATTGAAAATGGTATCCTAAAAAACTTCATTGCTGATCGCACCGGTTCAATTAAAACCGGTCATCCGCGCACGGGTAGCGGTCGCCGTCAAAACTACACCTATGCGGCCGCTAGTCGGATGCGGAATACCTACATCGCCTCCGGGGAATATACCCTCGATAATCTCTTTAATTCCATCGATAAAGGCATTTATTGCAAAAAAATGGGCGGTGGTAGTGTGGGTCCCACCGGTGAATTTAATTTCGCTGTCGAGGAAGCTTATCTTATCGAAAACGGCAACCTGACTAAACCCCTAAAAGGTGCGACTTTAATCGGTTCAGCTAAGGAGATTATGAATAAAATCTCTATGTGTTCCCAAGATTTAGGTCTAGCGGCCGGTTTTTGCGGTTCCGTCAGTGGTAGCGTTTATGTCACCGTTGGTCAACCCCATTTAAAAGTCGATTCTATTACCGTTGGCGGACGTTAATCATGGCTTTAGTAATTCTCTACTATTTCCTCATTGCCATCATGATAGTGGGGATAATTGGCGAACTGCTACCCGCTATCCCCGGCATGAGTTTGATTTTAATCGCCATGCTGGTGTGGGGTTTTGTCACCAAATTTGCGGGGATGGGGGTCGCTTTAACCGTGGCCTTTGTTATCCTTCTCCTCAGTCTGGGGGTGGAATTCCTCGCTAGTTATCTCGGTGCCCAAAAAGTTGGGGCGAGCAATTGGAGTCAAATCGGGCTAGTAGTGGGCTTATTAGCGGGAATATTCGGGCTTTTACCCGCTTTACCCATTGGCGGCCCGATTATCGGCTTATTTATTGGTCCTGTGGTCGGGGCTTTTTTGGGAGAATACGCCTATCGTCGCGATTTGGAATTAACCCCCCGTTTGCAACAATCCCTAAAAGTCTGTGTCGGTATTGTCGTCGGTACGGTTATCGGTCACGTTGCTAAAGCTATGCTGGCCACGGCTGCCGTTATCGTCTTTATTGTCACCACCTGGCCGAATCTCTCTTCAGTTATCAGTTATCAGTTTTCAGTTTTCAGCTATCAGTTTTCAGATTTGAGTTCTTTGTTTTTCAATTAATCGGCCATTTTTCTGACAAATATCACTTTTATCTAGCTTACGGCTGATGGCTGACCTCTCAATTCTATATTCATCTCATTTCTGACCAAATCTATGCCAAAAGTTGAAGATATCGCCCAAATCGCTGATTCTAGCGCCCAAGCTTTAGGAATTGCTAAATACGACATCTATGGTTCCTCTGTGGATGAAACCGATGTGGATGTGTTTCAAGGGGAACCGAAACAGGTACAAGCGTCCAATCGTTCCAGCGTTATCGTTCGCGTCTGGAATCAGGATAATCAAGTCGGTGTCACCTCGACCACCGATGTGGACCCGGTGGGACTGCAATTAGCCCTGAAAACCGCCCAAGAAGCCAGCTTTTTTGGGGTTAAGGAAAATGTCCCCGATTTTAGTCCCGCTGCCACCGCACTTACCACAGAAGTGGCCAGCGAAATGTATAATCAAGCACCTGTATCCACTCTCATCGATAAGTTATTAGCCGCCGAAAAATCCTTACTAGCAGCCCATCCAGCTATTGCCAGTGTTCCCTATAACGGTTTGGGACAACAGCAGGTCAGACGTTTTTATCTCAATAGCGACGGGGCAATGCGTCAGGAAGCGCGTAGTTATGCCAGCGTGTATTTATACACCAAAACCGAACAGGAAGGCAAAAAACCCCGCAGCGCTGGTGCTTTTCGGGTTAGTCCGGGCCTGGAAAAATTAGATATCGATGGTTGTATCGAGGAAGCGATTAGCAAAACTGTTAGCCATCTGGACTATCAACCGATTACCACGGGTAAGTATTTGGTGGTTTTTGCCCCTCGCGCCTTTTTGAGTATAATCGGAGCATTTTCTAATCTGTTTAATGCCCAAAATGTCCTTGATAAACAGAGTCTTTCTACTCCTGAATCCTTGGGAACACAAATCGCTGCCACTGCCTTAAATTTGTGCGATGATGCCCTCCATCCGGCTAATGTTTCCGCAGAAACTTTTGATAGTGAAGGCACTCCCACCCGTCGTGTGGAATTAATTAAAGAGGGGATTTTGAGTAATTTTCTCCATAGCACGATTACCGCTAAACGGATGAATACGGAACCGACTGGCAACGGTAACATTGGGGCAAAAGTAACGGTTACTCCCCATTTTTATCACGTTTTTGCTAGTGCTAATCAACCCAAAAGCTATTCTTTGGAAACAGCAGAAAATGTGGTTTTAATTGATAGTTTACGGGCACTTCATGCAGGAGTTAATTCTCTACAAGGTTCCTTCTCTTTGCCGTTTGATGGTTGGTTAGTTAACAAAAATGAGCGCATTAGCATCGATTCCGCTACCGTAGCCGGAGATATTTTAACACTGCTGAAATCGATTGTTTATCTGGAACCGGAAGCGGTTATTACTCCTAGTGGTGTTTGTCCCTACGTTTGGGTAGAGGGTTTATCAATCACGGGAGAAGCTTAACACTATACCGGAACAAAAATAGGGGGTATTAACCAGGGTAATACCCCCACAAGATAGATGTTAATTTTATAGGTGGTGATTCGGTAGTAGTGATGGCGGCTTAATCCTTTGCTTCGCTGTGCATTGTAGTCATGGATAAAATACCAAAGGGTTCCCCAACGTGATTCTCCATTTTTTTAGAGAAAGATAGACTCTCTCTCACCAGCCGAGAAATCCTTTTCCCATAAGATCATCTAGTACTGCATAAGGCTTATCCTTAGTTTCCAAAGTAAAGAGTAAATGGCTCTTCGTTACTTGGTATAATTCGATCAGGGAGCATAAATCGAATAAATCTTTATATGGCAAGAGACTCAATTGATTAGCTCGTTCTAGATAGAAAACAATTGGCAAAAATCGAAGCAAGGTCTTTCTGTGTAAGAGTTTTATCCTTTATAACCCCCCCTCCATTGCATAACACAAACCGAAGAGCCGAGTAAATCATCTTGATTACAAGTAGCACTTTTTGATTTTACTCCACAGACAACGGGAACTTCTCGATCGCTAATCCAAGTTGTTACCGTAGCTGTGATATACTGTAATCTATCCCGATCATAAATATCTTGAAATCGCCTAGAAACTTGATCACATCGCTTTTGAGGATTCCATTGATTACCAAAATAATAATTATCTGGTTTCCAAATAATTATAGTAAAATCTTTGTTTGCGCTTGGATTATGTACAATAGTAGCTGGGGCATTTTTACCTAAATATTGAGCATTTCCACAGTAAAAATTAGGTTTTGTTGCTGCATTAGAATCTCCTTTACATCCTGATGTCAGCATTAGCAAACCAAACAAAAGTGAGACTGCTATTCCCGAAGTCTGACGCTTCATAAATCTTACTTACTCCTGTTAAACTTATTCCTATTACCTTTATAGCTTAAAAAGCAGGTTGATGTTGTCTCTCGTTGTTTTGTTGTCTCTCAGATAAAGTGTTCAACCCAATACCAATTACTCCTCCTAGCAGTAACATTAAAATTAGGGGAATAACGGCAATTTTACCCCCATTCTTCTGTATAGATGAAGAATGAGACATAGAAACTGTTGGCACCATGGTAGGGGAGACTCCCTGTAAACCTTGAATTGCTTGTAAAGCTTCTTTAGCTGAGGGGTAGCGTTGTTGAAAATCTGGATGACTCATTTTAACTAAAATATCAGTAAATTTAGGTGTTATTTTGACTTTATTTTGCCAATGTATTTCTCCTCTTTGATTATCAACTAATTGGGTAGGATAATATCCCGTTAACATCTGAATACCAATCATTCCCACAGAATAAATATCGCTGCTAAAGGTAGGTTTTCCTAGATTTTGTTCATTTGACATATATCCTGGTGTTCCTATTCCAATTGTCTTAGGTTGGTTTTGAGTATTACTTAAATTAATAATCTGTTTTACCGCACCAAAATCAATTAAAATAATTTTATTATCTAGTTTGCGTCTAATTAAGTTATCAGGTTTGATATCCCGATGAATAACGTTATGCTGATGTACAAAAGCTAAAGTTGATAATACATCTTCTAAAAATTCAATTACTGCTATTTCTTCCCATTGTTTCCCCAGTATAATTTCCTCACCTAAAGGATGTCCCTCAATATATTCTTGAACGAGATAAAATTGATTATTTTCAGAAAAATGGGCAAATAATTGGGGGATTTGAGCGTGTTTTCCTAATTGATAAAGACTTCTTGCTTCTGTATCAAATAAACGCTTTGCTATTTGCCAAGATTGGGGATCAGATTGGGGTTTAAGTTGCTTGACAACACACCAAGGATGATCTGGTAATTGGGTATCTTTAGCTAGAAAAGTTTCACCAAATCCACCAGAAGCAAGCGATCGCACAATTTGATAACGATGGACTAATAAATTCACCCTTATCTTACCTGCTGATAAATAGCGGCTATTATAGCATTGATTGATCCCCCCTAGTCTCTCTTGAGATAATCCCCCCACCGAGGACGATTTCCCCTTCATAAATCACGGCTGCTTGGCCCGGGGTGATACTAAATTGCGGTTCATCGAAAACCAGCTTCACTTGATTATTTTCTAGGGGGATAACATTGACGGGAACAGCCGGAGAACGATAACGAACCTGTACTTGCGCGCGGATAGGGGTGGTGGGTTCAGGAATAGAAACCCAGTTCATCCGTCCGACAAGACAATCGGCACTAACGGCACTTTCGCGATTACCGACGATAACCCGATTCATGACGGGATCGAGTTTGACCACATAGAGAGGTTCGGCGGCGGCGATGCCGATGCCTTTGCGTTGTCCGATCGTATAATGATGGACACCGCTATGTTTACCCAAAACTTTGCCATCGAGATCTACGATATCGCCCTCACTAACAGCGATATACTTATCCAAGAATGATCGCATAGTTCCGTGAGCTTCAATCAAGCATAAATCCTGACTATCGGGTTTATCTGCCGTTTTCAAGCCGAATTCTTGGGCAATCCTGCGGGTTTCTGCCTTGGTTTGTTCTCCCAAGGGAAATAAAGTCCCACGCAGTACATCTTGAGTTAGATCATAGAGAAAATAGGATTGATCTTTATTTTTGTCGACGGCGCGCAGCAGTTGATAACGGTTATTTTCAGGAGAAAAACGAATTCTAGCGTAGTGACCGGTGGCAATAGTGTCCGTTTCTAAGGTTTCCCTAGCATAATGGAGCATCGGGCTAAATTTTACCGCTTTATTGCACTGAGAACAGGGCAGCGGTGTGATTCCCGCTTCGTAACCGGAAACCAGATAATCAATAATTTCTTTTTGGAAAAGCTCGCGACTATCGACGATATGATGGGGAACCCCCAACTGCTCACAAACAAAGGCCGCATCTACCATTCCCTCGGAGCAGCATTGACCTTTACCCTTCATTAACCACAGGGTCAAGCCAATAACATCATAACCTTGAGCGTGTAGAGCGGCAGCGGCGACAGAGCTATCTACCCCCCCCGATAGACCGACAACAACTTTTCCCATAAATCTTGTGATGATTTTTAACCAATATATTTTCTAGACTAGCATCTCCTACTTTAAAATTTGGACATGGTGTACCCAAATTTCGTGTGAGGACAAACCAGCATGATGAGAACAAACCTACTGTTTTTCTCGGCTTTATTTTGGTTAAAAGTCGGGATAATCGCTCAAGGAACGCTACTGCTAAAAGCAGACTTATCTTTTGCCCAGAATGTTTATCCCAGTCGTCGTTTACCCCCACCACCAGCGGTGAGACAACCGACTAAACATTCAGACAGTCCCAGTGCTGTTAATTGTTCCCAATGTTCACCCTTAAATTTACCCCCAGTTAATTCTCCTTCAGTTCGTCCTCTGCTGGCGGACCTGGTTTCTGGTAATCAACCCCTGAAAGAATACGTTTTTCAAGCCCCCGCTCCCGTGCGTCCTGCCAATGCTACGGTGATTAATAATCATAATCGTCAAACTGTCAATTCACCAGCCCCCACACCGCAAAATCGCGCCAATAAACCCCCTTCTTCCCCACCACAGCAGCGGGTTATTGCGACTAATCAACTCTTTCGGGTTGAAGTTCAGAGTAATAGTGCAGCAGCGTTGGCAAAAATTCAAGAAATTGAACCCCTCGCATTTATCCGCGCGGGAGAAAATGTTATTCAAGTGGGGTTATTTCAGCAACAATACCAAGCTAAACAAAGGGTACAAGAGTTGACTAAACAGGCTTTTAGCGCTCAGATTATTACCCTCAATAATTAGGGGTTACTGAAAAAGTCTGTTGGTGGGGTTAGGAGTCGGTTGTCAGGAAACAGGAGACTCCGAGACAGG
Source organism: Microcystis aeruginosa W13-11 (assembly GCA_009995705.1). Lineage (GTDB taxonomy): Bacteria > Cyanobacteriota > Cyanobacteriia > Cyanobacteriales > Microcystaceae > Microcystis > Microcystis aeruginosa_F. The sequence goes on along the minus strand of JAADBR010000117.1, from coordinate 4,669 downwards.
AGATTATTTTTATTTATACTTCCCACTTCCCCAGACCCTACACCCTCTTTCAAGTCAGGAGAATTAAGAATGAACGATAGCTTCATGCCTATAAGTTAATAGGCAATAAGTCTCTAGGATTTCAGCTAATCTCGATCGAATCTCTTGCCTCTTGTCTATCCTAACCAAGAGGTTAATTTTACCCTATTAAGTAGTCGGACGTAAATTCTGTTGTCTATCTTAAGAAATGTAAATTGCCGCAATTCTTACTGACTTTTGACTCCTGACGACCGGCTACTGACTCCTTACCCCACAGTTAACTTTACTTTTGTCCAACTACTTACTCAGCACACAGAGTTAATTTTGTCAAGCAAAATTCTCACCGCATCGATCATCACATCCGGTTGATCCATCCAGACAAAATGACCACTTTTATCCGCTTGTATTTGCAGAAAATCTTCGGATAACTTGCCTAATTCTAGGTGCATCTCCTCCCGGAGTTGGTTGGCACTTTTGAGGGGAATAAAGCGAGTCCAAAGGGAAGGTTTAAAAAAAGAATTAGCTTTAATACTAACTATCGGTAAACTACCGAAATTGTTAGCCTCACTCACCTGACGAGCGCTTTGGTCGAGATTAAGCATTTCTCTACTCATCGTCATCCAGTGTTTAGCGCGACAGAAAGAACGCTTAACTCGATCACAAGAATCTGGGGAAAAGCGAAGCAATTCTGGTTTTAATAATTCAAAAACTCCCAGAACTCTCAGAACTCGGATAATGCCTAAAATTGAGCCAATAATCGACATCAAAAATCCAGAGATGAAAAATAATTTTAATGCCTTTAATGCTGGCGACATTTTCAGCATTCCCTGCTCGTGTAAACCATCAGTGAGTACCAAACCTACTACTTTTTCTGGGAAGAGATGGGCATACAGTCGAACATTATAACTGCCAAAAGAATCACCAACTAAAATATAAGGTGGCTCTATTTGTGCTTGGGTTAGTAATTGATCTAATTCCTGAACAATTTGGTAGCTAGTCCGGGGATGTGGACTAGAATCGCTCCAACCATAACCCGCTCGATCATAAATACAAACCCTAGCTAATTGTGATAATTCTTCTAGCAAAAAATATCCCTCAATTCCCCCTAAACTATGGTCAATAATAATAGTGGGACTAGCCTCTCCCGCTAGACAAAAATGTAGGCGATATTTACCCAGATTAACCAAATTACCCGGAGGTGCTTTTTGTTCTTCTAACCAAACAGATAACGTCTGATAAACTGTTGTCGCTACTAGGATAATTACTCGAATTGATAAAGACATAACTAGACCTCTTGTAAAAATAAAAAATTCTCGTGGTTGCTGGAGAATTAACCATGAATAATCATCAATTAAATGGTCGATTTAGCTGTGATTAAAAGAGAGCGCCAGCATTGCATCTACAATATAATACGAATGAACGCTTGACCCGATGATTTTGAGCCAAGTATTTCTAGTCAATTAGGCATAAATACTTAAAATGCCCTCAAATGCGGCATCCCATGAAGCTAAGAAAAAGCGCTTAATAAGTTGTTAAATTTCGGGAACAACATTAGCAGTATGCTGAAAATTAGCGAAAACTATTAAGATCATAGACCGAGTTTAATCTTATGCTAGAGAAAATACTATACGCTGATTCCGGCGCAGGTCAAACCCAAGAAATGCTACAAGCATTGATGGATCTCCCCGCTATCCGGAAAGCGTCGATTACCATTCTCCGGGTTGTTCCCCCTCAGATTACCACCGAAGCTCTGGCCAGTAAATGGGAGGAAGGAACCCAAATGCTGACTAAAATCCTGCAAGAAGTCAAAATTGAACCCAACAAAGTCTCCACGATTCTGCGGCAAGGAGATCCCAAAGATACCGTCTGTCAGGTTGCTGACGAAATCGAGGCCGATTTGATCCTGATGGGTTCCAGGGGACTGAAGCGACTGGAGGCAATTCTAGAAAATTCCGTCAGTCAATACGTCTTTCAACTGACTAATCACCCGATGTTATTGGTAAAAGACGATATTTACGTCAAAAAAATCAAAAAGGTGATGGTAGCTCTCGATAAGTCTAGCTCGGCTGATTTAGCTCTCGATCTGGCTATTTATCTCCTGCGGGATTATCCTTCAGCAGAGTTAATTCTGGCCCGCGTCAACCCCGACTTAAAACCACAATTTGCCCCCACTTCTCCCAAAGAAATGGAAGAAAACCCGATTTTAGGGCCAGCAGTAGCAAAAGTAAAACGGATGAATATACCCTATCGCTGCGTGGTGACGGGGGGTAAACCGGGAGAACAACTCTGCAAAGTGGCTAAGAGTTTACCAGATCTCGATCGCCTTCTCGGTACTTCCCTCTCGGATTATGTGCGGGTTAATGTCAATTGTCCCGTCCTTTTAGCTAGAAAAGAAGGGATTTAGCCCGATTTAGCCCACATCGTCTGGGGATGGTGTGGGTAGTAAAAAATGATTGGCGTGGTTCAAAAAAGGGCAATTTTGGGTGAGAAAGCCTGACAAATCCAGCCATTAGACATCTCCAAAAATTACAACCTAGTCACAGCTTACCTTTGTCCTGTGTACTAACCAAATGGTTCAATGCCTAGAATGTATATTTATCGTTGCTAATTCAATTTTACTGAAAAAATATGAGGCAATTAAAATCATTTTTATTCGGTTAGATTCCTTAACTAGAGAGACTTTTAGTCTTCAGATAATATTAGGTTGAGGTCTATTGTTCAGACAATCGCCCAACAAGAACCCGCCACGATCCCTAAAAATACATCAAAATGCACTAAGATACATCGATATATGTTAAAAAATATTACAAAAGATAAGTGTTGTTTCTTGTGCATTGTATAATTGAACCGACCTATTTTATATTCAAGGCAAAACCGTGATTCTTATAGAAGGTAACAAAGGGGAAAGAGTTGAAGCGCTTCAACAAGCCCTAAAAAATAAAGGCTTTGATCCTGGTAACGTAGATGGGGATTTTGGCCCTGCAACTGAAGCGGCTGTTATTGCTTTTCAAAAAAGTGAAGGTTTACTGCCTGATGGGAAGGTAGGCCCCAAGACTCTCAGCGCATTAGGGTTAGACGTATTAAAAGAGGACAAGCTGCGCGACGCAACGGCTCAATTTACAGTAGCGGTGGTTTCCAAAATGTCTCCCAATAGTCCTATTGGTAACATTAAAACTCACCTCCCAAATATTTTATCTGCTCTAAAAGAGCTTGATTTAGATGATCGCGACATGATCCTAATGGCAATAGGAACTATTCGCGCCGAAACCGAGGGATTTGAGCCAATTAGTGAGTTCAAATCGCGGTTTAATACTGCTCCAGGTGGAACTCCTTTTGGTCTCTACGATAACCGTAAGGATTTGGGGAACAAGGGGAATCCTGATGGAAATAGTTTCAAAGGACGTGGATTTATCCAATTGACAGGACGCGCTAACTATATTCAAATTGGCTCGCAAATCGGAGTAGATTTAGTCAATAACCCAGACAGAGCCAATGATTCCGTTATTGCATCCAAAATTTTGGCTCGTTTTCTCAAAAATAAAGAACGCCAGATTCGAGAAGCTTTATTAGATAAAGATCTAAAAACAGCCCGAAAAGCAGTCAATGGAGGAACTCATGGAATTGAGCGTTTTGTAGCAGCGTTTAATACAGGAAACAGTCTAATCGCTTAATTGTCAAAGGTAAAGGTTAAATTGAACAGCAATAAACTCGAAAGTTTCTAGATAATTATTTGAGTTTATTTCCCTCAATTTAACCTAGGAAACCTTTCTAAAACTTGTAGTTACGAATTAACCTTAACTTATTCTGAAAAAATACTTAATATGGCGACCGAACTCAAAACTTTTACCGGTTCTCAATTTATTGGCAAGCTTGTTTTAGCTGATATTGAGTTCATCCCTCATCTCGATACAATCAACAAATTTGCAACAACCAACGGAATTCAAATTTTTATTACTAGCTCAACTCGTCCCCTGGGAGTCCCCGTCGGTGGAGCCGTTTTCCAGCCTGCCAAAATGTCCAATCACTTTGTTGGTCATGCTATTGATATGAACATTCAACATGGTGGTACCTTATTTAACGACAAAAAATTGGCTAATTTCAGCACACTACCGTCGGTCATTCAAGCTTTTATTACTGCTATTCGCAACCACCCTGTTTTACATTGGGGTGGGGATTTTGGTGATCCAGTTCATATAGATGATGGTCTAAATATTCATAATCCCACTACATGGAAACAAAAACTTGCCATTATCCAAAAAGATTTAACGGGATTAACACAGCCTGGAATTTCAGCAGAAAATAGCAATCGTTTACTATTTTTAACCACTCCTTTAATGAAAGGAGATGATGTTAAAGCAGTTCAAAAAAAATTAATTGAAAAAGGTTTCAGTGTTGGAGACATGGGAGTGGACGGCTTTTTTGGGCAAGGAACGGCTCAAGCGGTTATTCAATTTCAAGATCAAGCTAATTTAGACCCTGTTGACGGAATTGTCGGCGATAGGACGAAAAAAGCTCTTGGACTTTCAGTATAGATACACGGGAGCATCTCACCTTTGTAACTCCTAAATCAGGTTTTTATGTCAAGCTATTTTGAAAACCTTGCTAGAAACCAGTTTTAGGGACAAGTATAATTACTCACTTGCATAAATGA
>JAADBR010000116.1 GCA_009995705.1 Microcystis aeruginosa W13-11 | reverse complement strand
TACTGTTTCTCAAATGCCTTTTTTCGCTCCTTATGTTTATTTTTATGCTCACTTTGATTTTTTCTCTCCGTAATTTCTCTCTGTGACAGCTTAGGGTGCGGAATGTGGGTTGTATTATTATTCCCCCTTAAAGAGGGCGAATGCAATCGCTCCAGAGAATAATATGATTGTACCAATGGTAGAAGCACTGAGAGGCAGCCCACAATAGTCTTACTGGGAGACGAAAATAAATTTAATTTTTTTAAGTCTATCTAGCCTGAAAATGAGGGGGTCGCAGGCAGGCACGGATTCCCATTATATAAATAAGTATATGTCAAGTGCTGGGATTTTGTCAAGAGGAAATATCCTCTGCAATTAGTCCGCAGAATAATATGATTGTGGCAATGGTAGAAGCGCATCGTGGTCAGTGAGTTGCTCGAACTGCCTGCGCTCAAAATTTAATTTTCTTAAGTCTATCTAATTGGGTTCGATCCCCCCTTGATCCCCCCTTAATCCCCCCTTGATAAGGGGGGTGCGGGTCCCCCCTTAATCCCCCCTTAATCCCCCCTTGATAAGGGGGGTTACTTGACGGTTTTTAACACCTAACTACTTAGCAATCCCCAACTAATCAAGGATTACTAAGGATACTGACCCGGACTTTTTCGCCATTCTGCAAAGGTTTACTACTATTAACGACGAAACGCTCCCCCGGTTCGAGTCCAGTGAGAATTTCTACTTGACCGTCGAGTGCTTGACCGAGACGAACGGGACGTTTCTGCACTTGTGAGTTAGACTCGGAAAGGACGAAAATGGCTGGGGATTCCCCTTGACCGACAATTGCTGTTTCGGGGACAATCACCTGAGGGGCAGAATTATTATTAAACCGCACCCGGGCCAATAATCCCCCTTTAATTAAACCATCCCCATTGGGTAGAGTAATCTCCACGGGAATCCGCCGGGCCGTGCCTTGGCTAAGGGGAAAAATTCTGGTGATGCGACCGGAAAAATTTCTCTCACCGAAAGCATCAAGGCTGACATTAACCGTTTGTCCTAAATTAATCGTTTTTAAATCCAATTCCGATAATAATACTACTACCTTGACCTGTTTAAAATCACCAACTTTGAGGACTTCATCGCCGACACTGACTAAATCCCCCGGCTCTTTCAGTTTTTCGATAACTATCCCCGTTGCCGGCGATTTAAGAATAGCGTAGGCCTGACGTTGTTGTTCCTGAGCGATGACCGATTTTTGGGCGGCAATTCTGCCGATAATTGCCGCCACTACCTGCTCCTCGACTTTAATTCTCGATCTTGCGCTATTAACAGCTTTTAAAGCCACTGCTGCCGTAGTTTGGGCTGTTTCGGCCTGTTGCAGGGGAATCGCGCCTTCTAGGGCTAATTTTTGCAGGCGCTCGGCATCATTTTTGGCCTGTTGATATTGTAGTTGTAGGCGCTGCACTTCAATTTCAGCGTTACTGACTTCAATTCTCGCCCGAGCTAATTCCGCTTCTAGAGACGATAGGGCAGCCTTTTCTTCTCGGACAACGGTGGCGAGGAGACGGTCATCAATATGGGCGAGGATTTGTCCTAATTGCACCTCATCTCCCACATCGGCGAAGAGATTGAGTAACTGCCCGGTGGCTTGCGATCGCAGAGAAACCACTTTCAACGGTCGGGTAGTTCCCGTGTAATCGAGATTGCCTACGCTGGTTGCTGGTTTAGCCGTGGTGACGTTGACGGTGGTAGTACGGGTTGCTGGTGACGGTGGTTGGGTTTCGGTCCGGGGAGAACAACTGGCACTGAAGGTTAAGATAACCAGAGCGGAAAGGATAATCGGAGTCGATCCCATGGCGATAGTCCTAGTAGAAAGCCGCTTTTGAGTCGATGGTCGCTTATTCTTCGTCCCAAGCTTCTACCGCTACCACTTCACTGAGAGGGTCTTGCATGGAGAAACCGAAATCGAGTAACTCTTGCTTCCAGTATGTCCACTCATCTCCGTATAAAAGGGCCAGTTTCCAGATACTATCGCTAGGTTTGACTACTTTTGCATCTATCCACTTGCTAACCTTGCGTTGAAACTTCACCATCGGGTGAGCTACAGCTTGTTTGATCATAAATTCAATTGCTATGAATACTTCAGATTTTGCGCTTCCCGACTAAACTAACTCAAGACTAAGACTTTTGCCATTACAAAGGATCGAGAAGCGCATTTATTAACTTATTTGTACACCATATCTCTGGTTTTAGGCAAGTCTTTTTGAGCAAAAGTACGGTAATTACTACTATAGATTAGTATAACCGGAGGCCACAATCATGGAACCGATGCCTCGATCGGTGAAAATTTCCAGTAAAAGGGCGTGGGGAAGACGACCATCGATAATGTGAGCGGCCTGAACTCCCTGAGCCAGCGATCGCACGCAGCAGCCAACTTTGGGAATCATCCCGCCGGCAACGATGCCTTTTTGAATCAACTCCCGGGCCTGTTGGATATCTAATTTAGCCAATAAAGTGGAAGGATCCTTATAATTCTCTAAAATTCCGGCTGTATCGGTCATTAAAATCAGTTTAGCTGCCCCTAAAGCCGCCGCTATTTCTCCGGCTACCGTATCGGCATTGATATTATGAGCTTGGCCAGTTTCATCGGCGGCCACACTGGAAATCACGGGAATATAGCCACTATTGACCAAGGATTCGACGACGCTAGTATCGACACTGCTCACTTCTCCCACAAAACCAATACCCTCTTTACCCACGGGACGAGCAGTGATCAGATTGCCATCCTTACCGCATAATCCTACCGCCTTACCGCCGGCTTGATTGATCAGGGCAACAATTTCTTTATTGACGCGTCCGACTAGCACCATTTCTACCACATCCATGGTGGCGGCATCGGTGACGCGTAAACCGTCTTTAAATTGGGGTTCAATACCCAATTTATCCAGCCAACTATTGATTTCTGGACCGCCGCCGTGGACAATCACGGGACGAACCCCTACACAGGAGAGAAAAACGATATCTCGCATCACCGTGTCTTTGATATCGCTGTTATTCATGGCTGCACCACCGTATTTAACCACTACAGTACGACCGCGAAATTCTTGTATATAGGGTAGGGCCTCGCTGAGGATTTTCACCCGTTGGGCATCGTTTTCCTGGATATTATTATTCATGCGTTTTTTTACCCGTCTGATTCAGTGACCAGTTTAGCGGTTTCGGGTTTGACAAAAACTGTTCACATTGAACGGATTTCTAGAAAGTCTTAGAATTGCCGAATTTTTCGACACAACGGACAAAAATCTCCACTGCCATGGTTAACACCGATTCATCAAAATCAAAACGGGGATGATGGTGGGGATAGGCTAATCCTAATTCGGGATTGGCGGATCCCAAGAAGAAATAACAGCCCGGTACTTCCTGTAAAAAGAAGGACATATCTTCCCCTCCCAGGGTTTGACATTCGGGAACGATTCCGGCTGGGGTTTCCACCACCTGTGCGGCGATGGAGCGCACTAATTCCGCCATCCGATCATGATTGATTACCGGGGGATACAATTGCCAGTAATCGAATTGATAACTAGCCCCCTGACTTTGACAGATGCCCGCGATAATTTCTTCCATCCGTTGTCGGAAATAGCCCCCTAACTGGGGATTGAAATAGCGCACTGTCCCACTGAGATTAGCACTATCGGCGATCACGTTTCTAGCGCTTCCCGCCGCTAATTTACCCACAGTCACCACGGCGGCATCGAGGGGGTTAAGGTTGCGGGCGACGATAGTTTGCAAGGCGTTGACAATTTGGGCTGCCACCAGTAGTGAATCGACGGTTTGATGGGGAATTGCCCCGTGGCCGCCCCGGCCTTGAATCTGGAGATCGAAACATTCCACCGCCGCCATTAAGGCCCCATTTTTTACGCCCACTGTCCCTAAGGGCAGATTATTCCAGAGGTGTAGCCCGATAATTCCCTCCACGTCGGGATTTTTCAGCACTCCCGCTTCGATCATCGGTTTCGCACCCCCCGGCCCCTCTTCGGCGGGTTGGAAAATAATTTTTACGATCCCCTTGACATCGTGACGGTTTTGTGCTAGGTAAACTGCTGTACCGAGGGCGATGGCTGTGTGACCATCGTGACCACAGGCGTGCATTTGGCCCGGATGTTGGGAACGATAGGGGACTTGGTTTTCTTCGGCGATCGGTAGTGCATCCATATCGGCCCGCAGGGCCAAAACTGGGCCCGGTTGACTGCCTGGGATAGTGGCGACAATTCCGGTGCCAGCGATGCCGGTTTGATGGTCAATTCCATATTTAGTCAGGGTTTGACTGATTAAGGAGGCGGTGAGATGTTCTTGAAAGCCTAGTTCTGGTTTTTGGTGTATTTGTCGGCGCCAGTAAACCAATTGCGGCTGCAGGCAACGAATAGCCAGGCGAATTTGAGGGCAATTTAAGCTATTGGGAACAGGAAAGGCGGAAATCATCGGGTTCGGACGGCTAGATTTTTTGATCACCGGTTTCTAGTTTAACCTCAGGAGGCGGTGGGCAGGAGATAGGGTGATGGGGGTTGGGGTGTTAGGGTGTTAGGGTTTTAGTTGGAATTCCCCCAGTTCCCCACACCCTTCTTTACAAAACTTCATCCTATTTCAGGGCTGGAAAGGGCAATCCTTGGACAAAAAGGGAAGGGAAAACAGAGAAATATAAAAAAAAACTTAAAATTTTTATCTTGCTGCCCCTTATACCCTTAAAGCCTTGCTGTCTCTGATTTCCCGACGGTGAGAGGCTTTGAGCCATGTCAGGAATTGATGACTAACTCGATCGAGTCATTGTTAAGTGACTGTTACAAAAAGACAGCAAAAAACTTAATAAGATGTAACAAACAAAGTTTCGACAGCAGTGTATAAATTTAATTTGAGGGGCCAAGATAACAGACAAAAGTTAAGCTGGATACTTGTTTAACCTCCTTAGGTGATTTATGAGAGAGCCATGAAGTTTTTTCAGGTTTCTTAAAGTAAATTGCAAAAATCGCGGTCAAGGCTCGTCCAGGCTCACCGTGAAATCCCTTAAGAGGGAAAACCTTTTAATTGCAAGCAAATCCCATTTAAATTTAGGAGATTGTCACAATGTTTGACGCATTCACCCGGGTAGTATCCCAAGCTGATGCTCGCGGCGAATATTTAAGCTCTTCCCAACTAGACGCTCTCAGCGCCATGGTTGCCGACAGCAACAAACGGATGGACTCTGTTAACCGGATCACCAGTAACGCTTCCACCATCGTAGCCAACGCCGCTCGTAGCCTGTTTGCTGAACAGCCGCAACTGATCACCCCCGGTGGTAATGCCTACACCAGTCGTCGTATGGCCGCTTGCTTACGCGACATGGAAATCATCTTGCGCTATGTCACCTACGCTACCTTCGCTGGCGACGGCAGTGTTCTCGACGATCGTTGCTTAAATGGTCTGCGCGAAACCTATGTAGCTTTAGGAGTACCAGGAGCTTCCGTAGCTGCTGGCGTAAGCAAAATGAAAGAAGCTGCTTTGTCCATCGCTAACGATCGCAACGGTGTCACCCCCGGCGATTGCAGTGCTTTAATGTCTGAAATTGCCAGCTACTTCGACCGCGCTGCCGCTGCTGTCGCCTAGTCACTGGGGCTAGTCTCAATTAAACCGTAGGAAACTTATTGCAAGATTATTGGGAGATACCAAACAATGAAAACCCCCCTTACCGAAGCCGTAGCAGCCGCTGATTCTCAAGGCCGTTTCTTAAGCAGCACCGAACTCCAAACTGCTTTCGGTCGTTTTCGTCAAGCTTCTGCCAGCCTCACCGCCGCTAAAGCTTTAACCGAAAAAGCTAATTCTTTAATCTCTGGTGCTGCTCAAGCAGTGTACAACAAGTACCCCTACACCACCCAAATGCAAGGGGCTAACTTTGCGGCGGACCAACGCGGTAAAGACAAATGCGCTCGTGACATCGGTTACTACCTCCGCATGGTGACCTACTGCTTAGTTGCTGGTGGAACCGGTCCGATGGACGAGTACCTCATCGCTGGTATCGACGAAATCAACCGCACCTTCGACCTGTCTCCTAGCTGGTACATCGAAGCTCTCAAATATATCAAAGCCAACCATGGTTTAAGTGGCGACCCTGCGGTAGAAGCCAACTCCTATATCGACTACGCTATCAACGCTCTCAGCTAGTCCAATCGAAAAAACTGCTGGTCTGGAAAGACAGGAGGTTGTTAGCAAAAGGGTTAGCAATCAGCTGTTCTTCCAGACCTTGTTATATCCATATACAGTTAGTTTTAGGAGAATCGACAATGACTAGCTTAATGGCAGCCCAAAGACTGGGATTTGAACCCTACGCCAATGGGACGCCCTTGGAATTACGCTCCACCGACGGTGATGAACAGGTAGAAGTGGTGATCCGGAGTGCTTATCGGCAAATCTTGGGCAACGAGCATCTGATGTCCAGCGAGCGCCTAATCAGTCTAGAATCCCTCTTACGCAATCGTTCGATTAGCGTCAGGGATTTTGTTCGGGCGATCGCTCAATCAGAACTATATCGGAAGAAATTTTTCCATAGCAATCCCCAAAATCGCCTGATCGAGTTGAATTATAAACACCTGCTCGGTCGCGCTCCCTACGATCAAGCCGAGATCGCATTCCACACCGATCTCTACAATCAACAGGGTTACGAAGCCGAAATTAATTCCTATTTCGATTCCCCCGAATACAATCAACACTTCGGCGAGAACATTGTCCCCTACTATCGCGGTTTCGCCAGCCAAACCGGTCAGAAAACCGTCGGTTTTAGTCGGCTATTCCAAGTCTATCGCGGTTATGCCACCAGCGATCGGGCACCGTTAAAAGAAGGAAAACTGACCAGAGAACTAGCCTATAACAGTGCCTCCCCCGTTTATATTAACGGAACTGGTCAATCCTTAACCGGATTAGCGGGGGGCGAGCGGGGCAAATTCTATCGCTTGCGCGTGGTTAGTGGGGCAAAAGTGGGACGACAAACCCGTGTGCGTCGTAGCGTGAGCGAGTATCTCGTCGCCTACGAGCAACTATCGAATAAATTGCAAGAAATCAACCGTCAAGGCGGCCAGGTAATCGAACTGATCCTCGCCTAGTTTTGAGGGATCAGAAAATGATCATTTTTTTGTAGGAGAACTTTAGTGGCAATTACTACCTCAGCTTCCCGTTTAGGGACAACCGCTTTTAGCGAGGTTGCTCCCGTGGAATTACGTCCTGATTGGTCTCGTGATGACGCACAGGCGGTTATTCGCGCCGTCTATCGTCAGGTGCTAGGCAATGACTATATCATGCGTTCCGAGCGCCTTACCAGTGCCGAATCCTTACTCTGCAATGGTTCGATCACCGTGCGGGAATTCGTCCGCGCCGTGGCCAAATCGGAACTGTATAAGAACAAATTCTTCTACGGTAACTTCCAAACCCGCGTCATCGAACTTAATATCAAACATCTTTTAGGTCGCGCTCCCTACGATGAGTCGGAAGTGGTCTATCACCTCGATCTCTATGAAAACAAGGGATTCGAGGCCGATATCGACTCCTACATCGATTCCGCCGAATATACCGAAAACTTCGGCGATAGCATCGTTCCCTACTATCGCGGTTTTGCCAGCCAACCCGGTCAAAAAACCGTGGGATTTACCCGGATGTTCCAACTCTATCGCGGTTATGCCAACAGCGATCGCTCTCAGATTGCCGGCAAAACCTCCCGTTTAGCGGTGGAATTAGCTCAAAACGGTGCTTCGGCAGTAGTCGGTCCCTCCGGTGGCAGCGAAGGTTGGGCCTATCGTCCCTCTGCTCAACGCAACACCCCCAGTAAAGCTCTTGGTGGTAGTGTGGCCTATGGTGATGTGGGTAAGCTCTATCGCGTGGAAATTGCCGCTATTAGCAAACCGGGTTATCCCCGTGTCCGTCGCAGTAGCAAAGCGATTATCGTCCCCTTTGAACAGTTAAATAACACCCTGCAACAGATCAACCGTCTCGGTGGCAAAGTTGCCAGCATCACCCCCGCTAGTTTGAACTAATTTTCTAGCTTAAGATAACTAAAAGTCTCCCGGGCAGCCGTCAGGTTCACCGGGAGACTTCTTTCTAGGGAACTGGCAGCAATTGACCCTCAGCAGATCGAGCAAACCTGTAGAATGAAAATAATTCCCTCGTTTTAATGCCTGTGACTGTCACTTCGATCGCTTTTGACTCTATCGATACTGCCTTAGCGGAAATCAAAGCCGGACGTGCCATTGTCGTAGTTGATGATGAGAATCGCGAAAATGAAGGAGATCTAATCTGTGCGGCCCAATTTGCCACCCCCGATCTGATTAACTTCATGGCAGTGCAAGCTCGCGGTTTAATCTGTCTGGCAATGACGGGAGAGCGTCTTGATGCTCTCGAATTACCCTTGATGGTGACAAAAAACACCGATAGCAATCAAACCGCTTTTACCGTTAGCATCGATGCTGCTCCCCATTTAGGGGTTAAAACTGGTATTTCGGCAGAAGATCGGGCTAAAACCGTGCAAGTTGCCATTAATCCAGTCACTCGTCCCGACGATCTCACCCGTCCCGGTCATGTCTTCCCGATTCGTGCTAAAGCCGGTGGAGTCTTAAAACGCGCCGGTCATACGGAGGCAGCCGTGGATCTAGCTCGATTAGCCGGGTTGTATCCAGCGGGAGTTATCTGTGAGATCCAAAATCCCGATGGTTCCATGGCCCGTTTACCGCAACTATTTGAATACTCTCGTCAACACAATCTAAGCTTAATTAGCATTGCCGATCTGATCAGTTATCGCCTAAAACATGATCGCTTTGTCCATCGGGAAACGGTGTGTGATTTTCCTAGTCAATTCGGCACTTTTCAGCTTTATGCCTACCGAAATTTATTAGATCAAACCGAACATATTGCGATTGTGAAAGGTGATCCCGCTCTCTTTGGCGATCAAGCTGTAATGGTACGAATGCACTCAGAATGTCTGACTGGAGATGCCTTGGGATCCTTGCGTTGCGATTGTCGGCAACAGTTACAAAGCGCCCTAAAAATGATTGAAAACAACAGTTTAGGGGTGGTGGTTTACCTGCGACAGGAAGGCCGGGGAATTGGTTTAATTAATAAGCTAAAAGCCTATTCTTTACAGGATATGGGATTAGATACGGTGGAAGCCAACGAAAGGTTAGGATTTCCCGCCGATTTGCGCGATTACGGCATGGGAGCGCAAATGCTCAACGATTTGGGAGTGAGAAATATTCGTTTAATTACCAATAATCCGCGTAAAATTGCTGGATTAAAAGGCTATGGTTTGGAAATAGTCGAGCGAGTACCTTTGCTGATCGAGGCTAATGATTATAATTCCAATTATCTGGCCACAAAAGCGGAAAAGTTAGGACATCTATTCTTACAAACCTATCTAGTCACCATCGCTCTCAGTTGGGGGGAAAATCCGCCGTCAATTTCGCAAAGATATCATCAATTAGAGAAGTTACGGCAGTTAAGTCGCGCTAATCAATTATCTCTCCAAGAAGAAACCCGACCGGTAGCCAATGCCCTTTTTGATCGCGCCCCTTTGATCGTACATTTAGGTTTAGATATTCGTCAGGGTGTCAGCAGTAATTGGTATAAAAATCCTTCCCATCCTTACCTTTTGGTTATTGACAAGATATTAAATGACGTTAAAGATTGGTCGGAAATTGAACGCTTAGAATTTTTAATTTCCGACGGAGATGATTCGATGACAGGATTACAAATGAAACTCGATCATCAAAAAATGTCCGATGGAGATTTCTCACAATTACCACAATTAGCTACCCAAATTATCTACAGTTTTACTCGTGAGTCAGCAAAAAATTAGTTTTTTATGACCAGAAAAGATCGTAACAGTTATAATTAAACAAAGCTAGTACAACGGGGAAAAACTATGACAACTCTCGACATTTTACCGGAAGTTACCTGTCCCCCCACCGATTTATGGAGTGATGAACCACTCTTGGAAAGTGATTTACACCTGCAACAGATCATAATTCTTCTCAGTTGTCTAGAATTATTATGGCAAGAGAAAAACGATTACTACGCTTCCGGTAATCTGACTATCTACTATAACGAAGAACAACTAAAAAAACGTGATTTCTGTGGTCCTGATTTTTTTGTGGTTTTAGATACAGAAAAACGTCCCCGCAAAAGTTGGGTGGTTTGGGGAGAACAGGGAAAATATCCCAATGTGATCGTGGAGATTCTTTCCGATTCTACGGCCAATATTGACCGCACTAAAAAGAAAATTCTCTATCAAAATACCTTTCGCACTCCTAATTATTTTTGGTTTGATCCTAATACCTTAGAATGGCAAGGATTTAGACTAATTGCGGGACAATATCAGGCTATTCCTGCTAATGAAAACGGCTATTTATGGAGTGAACAATTAGAACTATATTTAGGCATTTTTGACCGTAAACTGCGTTATTTTACCGCCGATGGTCAATTAGTTCCCACTCCCCAAGAAGCTGAATTAAAGCAAAGACAAGCAAAGGAACAGATTCTTTTAGAAAGGGAACAGGAACGACAAGCGAAGGAACAGGCTATCCTCGAAAAAGAACAAGCTATCTTGGAGAAGGAAAGATTAGCCCAAAAATTACGAGAATTGGGCATTGATCCCGAAACTATCTAATTGATCAATATCTCAAGTTTAGGTAATTCCTATCCTAGAAATGGTGGTAATTTAACCTTATTTTTCCTGTCTTTCTAAGGCTAATTGTACCAACTTATCGACCAATTTATCAAACTCTAAACCGGTGGCTTTCCAGAGTTGGGGATACATACTAAAATTAGTAAACCCCGGCAGAGTATTAATTTCATTGAGAAACACTTCCCCAGTATTTTCTACATAGAAAAAATCCACCCGCGACAATCCCGCAGCATCCACAGCTTTAAATGCTTCTACAGCCATTTCTCGCACTTGATTAGCAATTTTATCAGGAATATTAGCGGGAATCACCATACTCGATCGCCCTTCAGTATATTTAGTTTCGTAGTCATAAAAATCACTATCAAAAGTAATTTCTCCCACCAAGGAAGCTTGGGGATTATCATTACCTAAAACCGCACATTCGATCTCCCTTGCGGTTACTCCTGCTTCAATAATAATCCGTCGATCATAACTAGCAGCACTATCTAAAGCAGCCTCTAATTCTTGCCGGTTGCGTGCTTTACTAATACCCACCGAAGAACCTAAATTAGCTGGTTTAATAAAACAAGGATAACCTATTTCCTCGGCGATTTGATCGCACAATTGCGGAAAAATACAGGGATTTGACCACACTTGCGAGCGGGTTACAGCCTTATACTTAACTTGGGGTAATCCAGCGGCTGCAAAAGCAGTTTTCATGACAATTTTATCCATGCCTAGGCATGAACCCAGGACCCCACTACCCACAAAAGCAACCCGCATGAGAGTGAGTAATCCTTGTAAAGTGCCATCTTCTCCATTCGGTCCGTGGAGAATTGGAAACCAAACCTCAATTTCCCTCACTTCCGGGGGAAATTGCCAGATATTGACTTTTATATCACTCTCAATAGCTAGGGGTTGCCCAGAGGTTAAAATTTGTCTAGCAGTTGCTGCCGAATGCCAACAGCCATTTTTATCGATATAGAAGGGGATAACGGCGTATTTGTCAAGATTTTCGGGGTAATTAAAAGCTTGCAGGATCGATCGAGCCGAATTGATAGATACCTCGTGTTCTCCCGATCGACCACCAAACAACAATCCTACCTTGATCTTATCCATATTATCCTCTCTAGACCCAGCTAGATCCTAAATTAGAGTTCAACTATCATATATACTATGGGCGGAGTTGACAATAGTTGCCAATGATTTAGATGCAGCTGTTCCTCGTCAGATCGGGGTTTTGGCAAAACCTCAAGATAAATTAATTATCGCTCATGATGAGATGTGGTCGTTCTTTCCCTAAAAAAATGGAGAATCACCTTGTAGCTATTCACCCCCCGAAATTGAATGATTATTTAGCTAATTTTTCCAGTTTTTTCTTATATAGTGCGCCTAATTGATTTGTGAACGGGTAGGCTCTAGAAGTCAAGTGTAGCACGACGGCAAACGGAGGGTTTTTACATTTCATTTAGGTGCGCTATACCAATTCTCCAAAGTCTGACTACAGAAGTTTAATCCCCCTAAATCCCCCTTTTTAAGGGGGATTTAGGGGGACTTAAATTCGATATATAGTTTTCATTTAGAGAAATGATATAAACCTCTCAGCATCTCGCCTATGCCATGAACTTTGCCAACCTCCTGACTGTAGCATTGCCAGTCTGACTGCGTTGGCACTCGCCTTCCCCAACCTCAAAGCCCAATCCTCCCACCCAGAGCCAGATCGCCCAATAAGAAGCGATCGCTTTCCTACCTGTGGTTAAGAGTCCTTACAATGGCACTGCACGCCGCATTAAGTGAAAATAGCCCGATTCGTTGACAAACAACACAATATGCTTATCAGCAAAGAGGAATATCCTATCGTCGATAAATAATCTACCTTGAAGGAATTTCTAACCATAATTCAACAGTTCCCTGACTAGGCTTTTTCCCACGATAAGAAACAAAATCTTTTGGTTCAATATTAGGAACTTGACTAATAGAATATCCGAGATTCCGCAAAGCACGGGTCGCATCTTGGGCGAGACTTTCTGCTGCCCCCCTATCTTGATTGTAGAAGTATCGAACTTGGTGCTTACCAGCAGCTCCACCCTCCCTATCTTCTCCAGGAACAATATAGTCTGCTTTTTTGAGGGCCTCCGATAGAGCCTCTGCCTGCGGACGTTTCCCCCCAGCGAACTGGAAGAACACCGTTGTCCTCTTGCGTTTTTCCGCCAAACTTTGTTCTGCTTTCTGGGTTGCTGAAATCACGGACTGAATAGCAGCTTTTCTTTGCTGGGCAGCCTGTGCTGATTCGCCCCCCGGTTTTTGTACACTAACTGTGACGATACTATTCAGTTTATCTACCTGTATGGCTAACTCTTTAAGTTGACTTTGAAGAGAATCTACGCTTGAGTCGAGCGGCTGCGAATATTTTTGACTTGTGATGTCCAAATTTGTCGAGATTTTATCGAGCTTTTGTATTTTGTCATCCAGTATTTTTACCTTTTGAATGTTATTATTTAGTCCCTCAGCTTGGGGACGGAAAGCTATTAATTCTTGCTGCACTTGCTCAATTATACCCTTTGCATCTTTTGCTCTCAATCGTGTCTCGCTAATAAGCTCTCTAACTTCATCACGCTTTACCTGAAGCTCTTGCTCAAATTCTTGCTTAATTTCCGACTTAATCTCTGACTTAATACTCAGGACAACATTCACGCCTAAGATACCGCATACGGTAATCACTGCTGTCCCGATAGCCGCATACCAACTGAACAAGTCTGAACGAACTCGCTTTGTTACCCGGTCGGCAAGCCGCCGTTCTAAAAGCTCAACCCGATCCTCATCTAGCTCTTCCATTTTGCTTTCTAATATCCACGCAGTTTTTCTATCTATAATATAGCGTTGGTAAATAGTTTTTTTAGACCTTTGAAAAAAATTTTATAGCGTTTCCTAAGCTAGTGAGGTACGCCTATTTTTCTTCCCTTTTGCCGTTCGGACTTCGGCGTGAGACTTCGGACGTTCGGCGAGCTAAGTCGAACGCTGGGCTAACGGCCGAAGCCTTTTGCCCCTTGCCTTTTGCCTAAAAACCATAACTTTTGTACCTCAGCCGACTGAAAAACGCTATAACCCTCTTTTGTCAGAGAAGGAGAGTTAGAATAGAGATAAAAGCCCTCAAAGCGAGAGGTGGTCTATGGTTAAGCCACGTCCCGAGCAAAAAACGGTCACGATAGTAGATGAATA
>JAADBR010000115.1 GCA_009995705.1 Microcystis aeruginosa W13-11 | reverse complement strand
TTTTGATAATTGACCACTGTTACATTTGGTAAATCGAGGAGTTGATCAAAATTTATCCACATAACCCACCTCCTGTTCTGTGTTACTATTATACCATGCTCACACAGAACCTAGGAGAGCCGAACTGTTAAAGCAAATTTGTCATGAAAGCAAGCGTTCTTCTCTTGGCTACACGTTATGATGTAGCATCCTATTATACTTACCAAAGGATTAGGTTAGCACTTAAAGAAGTTGAACATAGCAGTTATTCGTGTCGAGCCATATATTAGTCACGAAAGTTTTTTGCAGCTTATAGAAGTTCGAGATAGCCTTAATCAGTTTTATATTGGTTGGGAAAGAAGCCCATCATCTTATGAAGAATATATGGTTTTTATCAAGGATTTAGAAAACTGGCTCTCCCAGGTTTGGTGGGTAAAATGTATTCTAAGATACAGTCTTGCCAGCGAGGGGATGGAAGGAACCACAGAGACAGAGAGGACACAAAGATTGATCGCCACTATATAAGTTAAACTTATCACACAAAGTCGAGAAGAGCCGAAAACCCAATGAATGTAGAGCACGAGATATTTTGCGTCAAGAGCTAAGCCTTAGCGAGCTTAAGGTATTTAGCACACAGCAGCCTAACACGATAGCGCAGCGAACAGTTAAAAGAGGTCGGTAATGAGGTCAATGCTATCTGCTGCTGCCGCTGGCTTTTGCCGTTAGACCGACAAATAGGCAGAGTTAATATTGATTTCGATTCTAGTGGTAGGATCGAGACAGAATTGTATTGCTAAATCTATAATTCATCTGTCGTTGCGTTTAAACCATCAGATTTGCTTACTCATGAAGATTAGTGACTTCTTAACTGAAGATGGACTCAAGGCATTAAAACACATTCGTGGGGTATTGGAGCCAATTTGGGATACCTCAAGCTCTGATTGGCATCTCCCTGATAGGGAGAAGCGAATAACTTTCTCCTTAACACGTTCACCAGCTAATGGCAATTTTGCACTGTGCCTCCATGTTGACCAAGAGGATAGTTGGGCAGAGCGGAAAGCAAAAGAAATCGAGAGAAGTTTTCCTGGTATAGTTAGCTGGTCCACTGTAGGGGAGGCTCAGTCTGCATATCCAGAACTATCTACTTTTGCACCACATTCAGTTTCTGGACAGCTTCGACCTGGTGTTTGTATTAGCCACGGTCGTTTTTCGGGAGGTAGTCTGGGGTGTATCGTCAAAATCCAAGGGGATGATCGTGATTATACAGGGGTTGCTACGGCAGCACATGTCATTGCACTAAACCAGTCAGCAAGAACTGGAGATACAATTTATAGTCCTGGCAAGGGTAGCGTTCCAAGAATACTTAGAAGGCATGAAATTGGAAGGCTAACGGATAGTCTTATCGAGCTATACCCTATCAATGAGACAGGTGAGGAGAATGCTGCTGAAGACGTGACTATTGATGTCGATATTGCAATCACAGAACTTTCCGAAAATGGACTGAGACGACATCCATTAACTAACACGGTTCCTCATCCACATAACCCCATTGACGATTCCTTAAACATCTCTAATGTTGTTCCAGAAGCTGAAATTCCAGGATTACTTTTACAACCAGTTTATAAATATGGAGCCGTGAGTGGTTTCACCCGTGGTAAATTGACTAATGCACTCGTTGACAGACGTATACTGCGCCTACCAAATCGTAAACAGTATCTTTACAAAGAACTGTTTGCTGTGGCTCCAGATAATGATGATAGCTCTCCATTTTCAAGACCTGGTGATTCTGGCTCAATCATTTACACTGAAGACGGACGGCTCATAGGTTTTGTTGTTGGTGCAGATCAATATGCAACTTTTGGCTGTTTTGGTGAACGCACGTTGAGCGCAGTCAATGCGAGGTTGATTTAAACGATGTTTTACTCGATTGATCAGTTGAAAAAAATCCGAAATCGACTTCGCGCA
The DNA here is from genome assembly GCA_009995705.1 of Microcystis aeruginosa W13-11. GTDB lineage: Bacteria > Cyanobacteriota > Cyanobacteriia > Cyanobacteriales > Microcystaceae > Microcystis > Microcystis aeruginosa_F. Next base: position 11,986 of record JAADBR010000115.1, on the reverse strand, counting down.
TCACTTCAATATGAGCCAGGTATTGAATCAATATCGATTACGAAGATATCAGGTGGACGTATTGCACTGGCTGTTCACGTTCATGAAGAGTTTTTGGGTAAAGTCGACCTGCCAGATTCTTTCGATGACCTGCCTGTTATTTTACAACCAGCATCCTCTGCTTTACTTCAATAAAAAAATGGAAAAGGATATGATTGATGATCGCATTAAAGTTTTGACAGACGAACAAGCAGTATCAATCCTTCGATGTATTGCGCGTAAATGGATTGAACAACCTAATGCTCAAGCATTCATCGTTTATCAACGTGTTGAAAACTTTGCTAAAGAAAGGGATCTCGTGTTTCCGCAGTGGCTTGAGGGAGATACTAAATATCCATCACCAGAGTTGGCGCTCACAAGTCGTATTGCATTGTCAGTCATACTAGAGAATGAGGAGAACAGGGCTTGTAGATGGGTTGAGGATGAATTGGCTAATTTAGAGGAAGCTAAAGCCCATGCTCTTGATCCAATTACTCTTGCAATTTTGGGAGCTACACTTGTTGGATGTATTCTTGCTGCACGTGTCCAAAAAGTTGGTTCTGTAACCTTCTATGAAGGTGTTCCGGAAGAGTTAGGAGATGTCATTAAGAGTGCTAGTGGTGTCATTTCAGGTCATTTGAATTAGTGCCATCGCCATCGCCGTAGGGTGCGTTAACGAAGTGTAACGCACCATCAATTTTCTAATATGCGGTGGGTTAGCGACAGCGTAACCCACCCTACAGTGCTACTGTGAAGAGACAAGCTGATGTACTAGGTTATAATCGTCAAAGAGTTAAAAAAGAAATTAATCTAATCAATAGCCACAATGAAGGTACAGCCAAATGAGTCAAGTCTTAACTCTAGAATTGAGCGATGAAGTTTATGCCACCTTGCAACAGCAGGCTAAAATATTAGTAATAAAGCTTTCTTTCTTGGGTGGATGAGATCATCACCAGTAAATTATCTCATCGCCGCCAATTTTCTACGATTAATCCCTGAACTCTCAGCATATCTGAGTCGTCAGAAACGACAATGAGATCATAGCTAATAGCTGTTGCTGCAATGAGAATATCAGCCATTTGTATGGGGGTTCCCTTAAGCCTTAAATCAGCAGAAATTGCTGCGGCTTGATGAACAATTTCCATTGTATCTAACAACAATACTCTCAAATCAGTGCGACACAAATTCTGAAATCTTGCTAACTTCTTCGTTGCCTTAATTGCTAATAGTCCAGCTTCAGTTTCTAAATAAGTAATACAGCTTATGAAAACATCCTTTCCTTGTAGCCTTACTGCACTCAATCTCTCAACGACTACTTGGTTGTCTTTGAGAATAGCTGTGACGATGTTAGTATCGAGTAGATAACCCACAACTATTTACTATTTCTATCTAAAACTTGCCATCACTGCTTCAAACTCTGCCATTTGTTCTGGAGTTAAATCCTTCAGCAGTCCCGCCATTGCTTGCACTCCTAAGACTCGCCTGATTTTTCGACCTAGACTTTCATCGGGCATTGTTTCTAATTCTGAAGAGGAAAATTTTTCGGTCAGTAAATTCACAAAATACTTAACCATTTCATCTCTATTTAAATCTTCCAATAAGCTCTCATTATTGATAAAATTATCAATAATTGACGCGATACGAATAACGAGCCTAGACTGAATTTTATCCTCGACCAAATCTGATTGAATAGAGACTTGAGACATCCTTTCCTCCTTGAGACTGGTGTAGCGAATTTTTTCTGATTTTTAGGGAGCATTCCGTTTCGGCAAATCGTTTCCCTTCCTAGGAAGAGAGCAGATAACTCCCCAATCCAAAATCAGAGGCGAATAAGTTAATTTTAACCTAACCTGCTTCAAGTTCGCCTGCTAAAAAAAATTCCCAGCCCTGTCTTCCCGACAAGGCTGAAAAAGCCGTAATCTGTAACAGCGCCCGTAATAAAGCTTCCTTTCCCGCATGGGTGTTGAAAGCAGGCTGGACGAATCAAGTGCGCCACGATGCTGCTTATATTGAAATTACCAACCGACAGTGCGATCGCTATCGCCATAGGGTGCGTTAACGAAGTGTAACGCACCATCAATTTTTTAATATGCGGTGGGTTACGCTGTCACTAACCCACCCTACATTGCTACTGTGAAGAGACAAGCTGATGTCCGAGGTTATAATCGTCAATCCGACAGGAGCAGATAATGAAAGCATTGATGCTGACTTAGGGAGAGAGTATGGAGATACTCATGAGGAGACGTCAAATCAGTGATACTCCTCGATACTTCTGGGTTACTTTGCTATGTCTATCGTGATCAACCAGGACATGAAGAAGCTGTCCAATTGTTAGATGGTGCAGGTAAAAGCATCACCCACACTTACGTTTTAGCAGAGTTAGTTGCTCTAGCTCAAGTTCGCCATTACCCGCGTTTAGCTACCCTAGAATTTATCAACGATTTGCTAGAAAATCCAGATATCAAAGGGCAGAGCTACGTCAGGGGTTGGTATTTCTCCAACTGGTACTCTTGCCATTTCCCCGACCTCCGTTCGGTGAGGGATTGGGCGTTTCCCAACTGCGCGGCAGCTTCCCGCCAGAATTGTTCAAAGTTCTGCCGCAGTTCTCCAGTGGCAATCATTGATTTTAACGGGATAATTTAGTCAACAATTTCAAGAGTTTTTTACTATTAGGAGTCAAGAGAGTTCGACGATAGGCATCGGCGGCCTTTTTAATCGCTTCCGCTTGGGTGGGATAGGGATGAATAACAGTAGAGAGTTTACTCAATCCGATTTTAGCAACCATAGCGGTGGTAATTTCGGAAATCATCTCACCGGCGTGGGCAGCGACGATAGTGGCTCCTAAAATTTGGTCGGAACCTTGTTTGTGAATAATTTTTAAAAAACCTGCTGTTTCGCCATCAGTGATAGCTCGATCGACTATACTCAAAGGAATTTTAATAGTATTAGTGACCAATCCCCGGGTCTGTGCTTGGATTTCATCCATACCCACCCGGGCGATTTCTGGGTCGGTATAAGTGACCCAAGGCATAACTAAATTACTGAGCTTATCGCGTCCGAAACCGAAGGGAGAAAAGAGAGTATTTTTAATCACAATACGGGCGGCTGCATCGGCAGCATGGGTAAATTTCCAACCCATACAGATATCACCAGCCGCATAAATTTTCGGGTTAGTAGTTTGCAGATAATCATTAACTTTGACTCCCCGACGATTATCGTATTCTACGGCCACCGCTTCTAAATTTAATCCTGACAGATTAGGCTCCCGGCCAGCAGCGACTAAAATCTCGTCAACGGTGATAGTTGCTCCTTGACCGTTGCTAGTATATTCAATGGTTTTACCCCGCTCATTTTTTGTCACCCGTTCAATTTGGCAAGAGAGAATCAATTGCATTCCTTCCCGCAGGAAAGTATTCTCAATAATTTCGGCTGCTTCTGGGTCTTCTTTATTCAAAAGATAGGAATGATTATGAAATAAAATCACCTGTGCGCCTAACCGTTGAAAAGCTTGGGCTAATTCACAACCAAGCGGCCCGCCACCGATAACAGCTAATCGGGGAGGTAATTCTGTTAGGGAAAAAATTGTTTCATTGGTATAAAATCCTGCTTCTTTTAGTCCGGGGATATCGGGATGAAAGGCCCCAGCACCAGTGGCAATAACGGCTTTTTTATAAGCGAGAGTTTTTCCCGCGACTTCCACAGCATTTTGTCCTAAAAAACGAGCGCTACCCAAGAAGACATCGATACCTAGTTTTTGGAAACGTTGCACCGAATCATGATGACTAATATCGGCGCGAATTTGCCGCATTCTGGTCATTACTCCGGCAAAATCTACTCTAGTATCTCTAATATCAATTCCTAATTTTTTAGCTTTCTCAATTTCCCCGATAATTCTAGAGGAACGAATCAGACATTTAGAAGGAATACAACCGAAATTGAGGCAATCTCCCCCCATTAAGTGTTTTTCCACTAAAGCCACTTTTAAACCTATATCTAAACCCGCCGCCCCCGCCGCTACAACTAAACCCGCAGTACCCGCACCGATGACGACTAAGTCATAACAATCTTGGGGTTGTGGATTGACCCAATCGGCAGGATGAACATAATTAACTAATTTTTGATTATGTTCGTCCACCGGGAGAATATTAACTTCACTGGAGCTATTTTGAAACATAGTGAACTACCTCGACTTTCTAGGCGCAGTTACCGCCTTTATTCTATAGTTTATAGTCAATAAATCTCCCTCTTGACCAAGTTGGTAGAGTAAGTTTCTTAGTTCTATGTTAGTTGTTGTTGTATTAATCGGACAAAACCTGATGATCCTTTCTCTGTCAACTCTCAAGGAGTCGTGGGTTTTATTTTTCAATTGGGGATTTAAGAGCCAAGTTTAAAGGCTTCTAGAAATAAACTATAGGTGATACCAATTTTTAGTAAATTGAGAGATTCTCGCAGAATCGGTGCGGGTTTAGCTTGGGAACTTTTTCGGTAAACAATCCGGCTAGTCGCCTCCGTAAGCAGCAGTAATAAACCGGCAGCGGTGACATCCCATTGAGCAGTTTGACCAGCAGTGGTCACAATTGCTTGACCAGAAAAAACTCCAAATAAAACACAAATTATCTGGAGGGAAATCCGCCGCCAAGGATTACCAAAAAAGCTATTAAACCGGCTGCTGGTGACATTAGCCAGCGTACTTAAACGGGTGCGTTGCATAGCCATATTTATTTAGAAGTAATACGATTAAGAAGCCACAAAGAAGTAACAATACCGGTAAAGTGAGCGAGAATTGTATTAGTATTAGCCTGCACAATTAACAGGTCAACAGAATTAACAAACTGACTGGGGTTAGAGGCAACATTAAAAGTACCTTGGGGAACATTGAGGGATTTAATTAAGACAATTCCCGCCAAGGCTTGCGCTCCCAAAATGGTTAAAAACATCCCGATAATATTAGCGATTAAACCCTGACGGATTAACTGAATAGTATCGGATTTTTTCGGGCGACTATCTTGATCTCCCCTCAACATTTGACGGGCAATTTTCATGTAACGAGAGGAAAAGAAAATGGCGACCACCAAGAAACAAGCCCCACCAATCGCACATAAAACACCGATTTCAATACCGGAAGTGCGTTGTCTCGTCCCTAATAAACTAGCGGTAGCAATGAGCAATAAAACCCCTGAAATTACGCCTAGGACAATCTGCGTCCAAAAACCGATTCTTCCCTGACGTAAAAGGATATTAGCAGCCCGTTGGACGGCCGGAGGCAAGGAATAAAGATCAGAATCTCTAGTGGTCGATATATTGGTAATTTCTGATTGTTTGTCTCTCATCGGGGTTAAGCTAGGGATTGGGTAAATCTGGTCTTGATCTATTTTCGTCTTTTTTTTTGCCCATGGCTAGAGATTTAATTTTGGCACTGACTGGCTATCTGTTTAGCTTCTACCTGTAAACGCAGGGCCATGCGAAACATTTCTTGACCGGTGTGGAGAGAGCGATCGTCGTAGTTAAGGGTAAAGGTTTCTAATTCTTCTAGTCCGTCAGTGAGATGATTGAGACAGTAGTACAGAGAGGCGGCCACTTTGGCCATTTTGGCAGGATTAGGCCGTTGGGAAAAGAGGGTTTTGGCTCGATCGAGATTTTGGCGACAGGTTTCTAGATAGTCTTGAAAAACAGCCATTAACTGATCATCGAAGGGATCGGCGGATAGGTGATCGATCTGACCTTTGAGAGGCCGGATAATTTGACCGATCAGGCGATTAATCGGGCTATAGGTCTGGTTATACCACTGTTTGACTAGGGACTCGTCTTCTTGGACCGCTTCTTTGTAACGATGGTAGTTTGCTTGGGCGGTGGCGGTGCGTTGGGCGCGTTTTTCGGGAGAATTAGCGATTAGTTGGTTATCGTAGTCCTTTCTTAGTCTCGGATCCCTTAGAATCTCGTAGGCGGCGTTAATAGCGACGATTTTATCGTGACTGGCACTATTGTTTTGACTATCGGGATGGAATTGTCTGGCTAAACGCCGATAGGCCCGTTTAATCTCCTCAGGGGTCGATTTATGGCTGATTTCTAAGGTTTGGTAGTGGTTGCCAGTCATGAGCGCAAGCGATCGATCTGTCTTTTGTTATTATCGACCATGGTTAACCCGGCGGAGAAGGGGAATTGTCAGTTATCAGTGATCACTGATTTAGACAAAAGGATTGATTTCAGGGATATCATCGATCGAGGGTAAGTCTATCTGGCCCGATCGCTCTTGTGTAAGATAATAGGGACAATGAAACTGACAATCGGGAAGATGGGGAAAATCGACCAAATCATTTTGGTATGCTGATAGATAGCGATCGAGAGTCTTCAATAAACGGCGTAAATCCCGTCCTGTCTGTTGGTGTAGTTTGCGATTATAGTTAAAAGTAATTTGTTCGGGGCTGCGGGGTAACTGTACAAACCAATAGGTCATCGATAAACTATCAGGAGGATAAGCAGAAGTTTCTGCCAACACATACAGATAGAGTCTCGTCTGCCAATTTTTGGCTAGTTTGTCGGCATCGATAGGTTTTAAATAGGTTTTCCAGTCAAAAATTACCGCTTGATCGCTCTCTAGTAAAATTAAATCATAGATAACCGTTAATAAATAATTACCCACAGTTAAACTGCGACAATGTTCCGCTTCTCGATTAGCTTCTCCCGGATTTTTGGCAATTGCCGGGGCGGCCTTTAATAGGGCTGTTAAACAATGTTCTAACTGTTCATTTTCGTGTAATAGGGACGTGATCGGCAGCCCTAATTCCCGCTGCTGTAATAATAGGTGAAACTGACTGCCCCATTCTTGCCTCTCCAATTGCCCGGGGTCAGCCGGTGTGTTAAGTTGCTCTAGATAGACTTTTTGAAATCTCGGTGGACAGGTTTCCAATAGGTTTAAATGGCCCTGGGCAAGACGATAGATATTAGACATGATAACTAGATAGGTATTAAAAACTTTCAGATGCCCTCCTTATTAAGGGGGGATCGGCACCCCCCTTATCAAGGGGGACAGGGGGGATCGAACCTAAAATCCATTTTTAATTTAATTATAACCAGCCACTTAGAGTGATCGTTGATAAAACAGGAGTTAGTCTATGGTTTTTGGCTGACAGATGCTAAGAAGGTTGAATAGCCAGAGTATTTAGGAACATTTGATAGACAATACCGAAAGAAATTGATTAGGAAAATCTATGCTTAAGAAAAAGGATCATGACAGCCTTTCCCATAAAGATGAAGTGTAACCTAATTTGGTGTTGATGACCGAGGACTGACGCGCCAAAACAAAAACTTCCTATCTAATCATTAAGATAAGCTGCCCGCCTATTTAAATTGCTTGTTGAGATGAGGCACTGTTGCAGTGTTGCAACAGTAAAAGGATTGGGAGAGATTGACCTAATCTAAGGATCGGGGGTTAAAATAGGTCTTAGCTTAACTGCTGTTGACCTGAAAAAGGCTATAATGACAGACAATAGCTTTCTAGAACTATAATCAGGGTTTTATGCAGAGAAAAGTCCCTGTTTACTTAATAAAGAAAATTTGACAAACTTATATAATAATGCTTGCTAGTGAAGCTTCTCGATAATTGATTCCCCATGACTTGGTTATATAAAACCCCCGGTATTCCCGATGAATTGTTTGAACGTTTGCCCGGGATTCCCCTGAGTAAACGCGAGGTGAGATTATTGATGATTTCCGCTTTGAGGTTAGGTGATGGGGGGATTTTCTGGGATATCGGTGCAGGAACCGGCACTATTCCCGTTGAAATTGGCTTATTATGCCCTAATAGTCCGATTATTGCCATTGAAAGAGATGAAGAAGTAGCCAGTTTAATCCGTCGTAATTGCGATCGCTTTGGGGTCAAAAATGTTACGGTTTTTGAAGGCAGCGCCCCCGATTGTCTGCCCAATATATCCCTAGCACCCGATCGCGTCTGTATCGAGGGCGGCAAACCGATTAAATCGGTCCTGCAAGAAGTGTGGCAATACCTGAAACCCAATGGCCGCATCGTGGCTACGGCCAATAATTTAGAAACCCTCTATCAATTTTCCGAAGGCTTTTCTAATTTACAGGCCCGTAATATCGAGATTGTCCAAGCGGCAGTAAATCGCCTAGAAACTAGGGGTATTCACCAAGTTTTTGCCGCCGTTGATCCCATGTTTATCCTAAGTGGCGATAAACTTTAATTGGGGATAACCTTCCATAAAGTTTTCTTAATCTATATAATTATGACAATGCCGCCTAATTTCTCTGGATTAACCATGCCTTGGCCACGCATTGTCAGCGCTATTTTTGCTATTGCCTTCGCACTGGGAATTATTATCGTTGGGGGTTGGTATTTCACCCTCGGCATCGGTGTTATCGTCTTTTTGGGACAATTAGAGTATTTTCGCTTAGTTCGCGCCAAAGGCATTGAACCGGCGGCTAAAACCACTCTCGTAGTTTCGCAATTATTACTATTGACGGCAACTATGACAGCTCCCCTCACCGATGCCATGTTTCCCTTGGCTGGGGCGTTAATTTGTTTTTATCTGCTCTTTCAGCCTAAAATGGCAACAATTGCCGATATTTCTACCTCGATTCTTGGTTTGTTTTACGGTGGTTACTTACCTAGTTATTGGATTCGTTTACGGGTCGGTTTTTCTCCCGAAAGTAGTCCCGTCGCTATGGCCAGTAACTTACCCCTGATGGGATATTGGCCGGAATCGTGGATGGAACCAAAATTATTCCCAACCGCTTTGACAGTGACTTTTCTGGCCTTCGGTTGCATTTGGGCCGCCGATATCGGAGCCTATATCATGGGAAAATGGTTAGGGAAAACCAGTTTATCGCTGATTAGTCCTAAAAAAACCGTGGAAGGTTCTTTTTTTGGCATTTTAGGCAGTATAGCGGTGGCCGAGTTGGGTGCTTGGTATTTAGATTGGCCCTATTGGCAGCTGACGGGCTTAATTTTGGGCTTATTAATTGGCATCGTCAGTTTATTGGGTGATTTAACCGAATCGATGATGAAACGCGATGCTGGGGTCAAGGATTCCGGGCAGTTAATCCCCGGTCACGGTGGTATACTTGATCGCACTGATAGTTATGTGTTCACCGCTCCCCTAGTATATTATTTCGTCACTTTACTGCTGCCCTTGTTGCGCTAGTAATTTGTTTCTTCTCCAAGTGCTAGATTAAAGATTAAACCCAAATTTGCGATTATGTCAGCAGTCGTCCATCCCCGGGGTAAAGTTTATCTTCTCGGTGCGGGAATCGGTCAGAGCAGTTTTCTCACCCTGCAAGCACGAGCAATTTTAGCCACGGCCGAGGTTTTGCTGTATGATGCCCTAGTGGATAGTCAAATCTTCTCCCTCGTGCCGAAAACCTGTATTTTAGTCGATGTAGGCAAACGGGGGGGACAACCCGGCGCCGAGCAACATCAGATTAATCAGATACTGGTTAATTATTGTCAAGAGGGAAAACGAGTTATTCGGCTTAAAAGTGGTGATCCGGGGGTTTTTGGGCGAGTATATCCTGAAATGTTAGCCTTAAAGCAGGCTGGCTGTGATTTTGAATTGATAACTGGTATTTCCTCCGCTTTAGCCGCTCCTTTATTGGCAGGAATTCCCCTGACGGAAAAGGATATTAGTCGCTGTTTTGCGGTCTTGAGCGCTCACGATCCCGAGTCTCTCGATTGGTCAGCTTTAGCTAAAATTGATACACTGGTGCTATTGATGGCCGGTCAGTCCTTAGGGCGAATTATCGAGAAATTATACCAAAATGGGCGAAATATTCACGACTCGATCGCTATTATCCGCCAAGCAGGACGCAAGGATCAACAAATTTGGCGCGGCACTTTAGAAAATATTCTCGCTCAAACCGCCGGGGTGTCCCTCTCACCCTCTATTATGGTCATTGGTCAAGTTGTGGATCTGGCGATTATGTCCTCTCCCCCACCCCTAGGAGGTAAAACTATTGTTGTTACCCGTGCCGCCGAGCAAACGAGTCAATTTAGCGAAATTTTGCAAAATCAAGGCGCAGAAGTCTTGGAAATGCCTGCTTTAGAGATTCGTCCCCCCGACCGTTGGCAAGGTTTAGACGATGCCATCGCTCAGTTAAAAGAGTTTGATTGGCTGATTTTAACTTCTGCCAATGCTGTTAATTTTTTCTTTGATCGCTTGACATTTTGGGGAAAAGATGCTAGGGCTTTAGCAACCGTAAAAATCGCCGTGGTGGGCAAAAAAACCAGCCAAGTTTTACACTCACGCGGATTAAAAGCGGATTTTATCCCGGGGGATTTTGTCGCTGATGCTTTGGTAAACGAGTTTCCCGACCCGATTAGGGGGCAAAAATTCCTCTTTCCTCGCGTGGAAACGGGGGGGAGAGAGATATTAGTTAAGGAATTAACGGCCAAAACTGGTCAGGTGACGGAAGTGGCCGCATATTATTCTGGATGTCCCGCACGCATGGATAGGAGCATCTGGGAAGCGTTTCGAGATGGGAAAGTCGATATAGTCACCTTTGCTAGTTCCAAAACCGTCCAGAATTTTTATCAGTTATTGCGACAAGAAATGGGAGAATTATCGGTTAATTCCCTCTTAGAAAAAGTCTGTCTGGCTTCTATTGGTCCCCAAACTTCAAAAACCTGTCAAGAGTTATTTGGTCGTGTTGATATCGAGGCGCAAGAATACACCCTAGAAGGGTTGACTAGCGCTTTAATCGAGTGGAGTAAGACTTGACATCCTCGCCACCGTATTTGCAGCAGCCCGGATTGGGAGGAAGGATCAAAGCTCCTGATCAAGGAGGATCAAAGCCCCCCTTATCAAGGGGGATTGGGAGGATCAAAGCTCCTGATCAAGGAGGATCAAAGCCCCCCTTATCAAGGGGGGTTGGGGGGATCAAACTTCCAATTACTCCACAAACTCCCTCAAAATTACTCAAAACTTCTTGATTAGTAAAGCGGATTACTGTTAATTCATAACCTGCTAAAATTTGGGTTCTTTCTAAGTCATAAGCTTGAGCATCTTCCCTATTATGACTATCACCATCAATTTCAATCACTAATTTTAATTCGGGGCAATAAAAGTCAACAATAAATTGATCAATCGGTCTTTGGCGATGAACTCTATATTGAAAATTGTTTAAGTATTCATACCAAAGTTTTCTTTCAGCTTTGGTCATATTTTTACGGAGTTCTTTGGCTAGTTCTACGAGTTTGGGATTGTAGGGTAGATGATGATGATTGGTTAATTCCATAAGCTTACTTTCTGGTTAGTCATGTTACCGTACTTAGCCCCCCTTATCAAGGGGGGTTGGGGGGATCAAACTTAACGTGATTGCAGTTTTATTTATTAAAAAAAGAAAGATTATTTTTCAACTAATAAGTTTAGCATATATAGCGTTTTCTGTTCGCACGAGGTACATTATTAATGTTGAAAAGCTTAATCAGCAAAGGTTTAACTGTGCCACCCAGGGGTGAGAACCGCTATAATATCCCTTATCAAGGAGTCGTAGGCGGGGGGATGAAACTTAAAGCGATTGCGTTTTTTTATTAAAAAATCAGGTGTTATTGTTGATAAGTTTTGCTGTTAGCAGGGGAATTTTGGGGGGTAGTTTTGAGGTTTGATCCCCCCAACCCCCCTTGATAAGGGTAGGGCTGTTTCATTTAAATTAATTACAGCTGATTTTGAGTCAATAAATTTGATCGAGGATTCTCAAGTTTATCTTTTTCTAATCAAAAGAGTTAGTCACAATAACTAATCTTTAATCTTCTGCCAATATTTATTATGAATAGATTGATAAAGCCTGTTCCCAAGCCACTAAAAGCCTATCTCTCTTGAAATTTTCTGAGAGTACATTTTGTTAATTTAGCTAATTTTTCTGCTTCTTACGTCGATAAAACTATCAGTTTTTCCCAACGTTCAGCTAACCACCTCTGTCCCTCTGTTATTGAGAGAAAACCCAAACCTCTGAA
>JAADBR010000114.1 GCA_009995705.1 Microcystis aeruginosa W13-11 | reverse complement strand
TGTCAGGTTTTTCAGGCTTTCCCTGTCTAGTAGCGGCGGCGGTTCTTTTTGCTTCATCCTCTCAATCTACACTTTTTTCTGTTTTTGTCAATCCCCTGACCTGAATCCTTACATAAAAGTTAAGGGAGAAGGTCAAAATACCTTGAATTTAGTCAAGAAAGAATTAATATTAAAAACAATGAAAAATCAGCATCTTACGATCAAGTTTGGTGTGTTTTTGATAAAGATAATTATACCAAAGAGCAATTTAATCAAGCTGAGGGACTTGCCCAAAAAGAAAATATCAAGATTGCCTATTCTAATGAAGCCTTTGAAATTTGGTATATTTTGCACTTTCAATATCTTGATACTGCTACACCTAGAGATAGATACGGGAGTATTTTAACTAATCAAATGAGAAAACTTGGATTAGTTGGCGAGAAAGAAAAATATGAAAAAAAACGAGAGAATATCTATGAAAAATTAAAGCCTTATCAGCCTACAGCGATTATCAAGGCCGAAAAACTTATTAAACGGCGAGGTAAGGATTCAGGTGTCTCAAATGAAAATTAAGGCTTTCAGCGTTTCTTAATGAGAATGAGCATTTGTCCATAATTCCCCTAAATGCTTACACAGCAAGGGGTTGACTGCTTTTTGTATGACCTGAATCCTTACACGGCGAGATGAATTAAAACAACATCCTTTTGATCCCCATCCTTCCACTACCGTACATGAATTAGTGAGGGAACTCAATAAAAATAGTCGATCTTAAACTTAACTATTTTGAGATAACTAAGGCTATCATTCAGGAAAGTTACTGTTGAGACTCCTGATTAGTTTGTTAATTTTTGTGTTAAGTACCTAGACAATTAAACCCTTTAGAGATAGGGTGATCATGGCTGAGTTGGCTATTATAGAGTTTTGTAAATAAATATCAAACTCAAGGATTTTTGAGCATGGTATCTCGCTAAACTGAAAGTATAGAGTACAGAGGTAAAAATACTTATGATGCTATTACAAGATGTGGCGAGAACCTCTAGAGAACAAGCATTAATTCTGTGGTTTGAAGAAGTGGACAGCAAAGATGTGGGATTAGTCGGCGGCAAAAACTCTTCCTTAGGCGAAATGATCCAACAATTAACCCCAAAAGGGATTAATGTCCCCAGAGGATTCGCCACCACCGCTTACGCTTACCGTCACTTTGTCGAAAAAGCCGGACTAGACGCACAACTAAGACAAATTTTCCAAGATTTAGACGAAAACGATGTGCAGAACCTGCAAGAAAAAGGTAAACAAGCACGCACATTAATCCTCAACACACCGTTCCCCGATGATTTAAGTCATGCGATCGCTATTGCCTATCGCCGACTCTGTGAACGTTATGGCGATGATCTCTATCATTCCATCGATGTGGCCGTTCGATCGAGCGCCACTGCCGAAGACTTACCAGAAGCGAGTTTTGCCGGACAACAGGAAACCTACCTTAACGTGCAAGGAGTGAGGGGAGTTTTAGAAGCTTGTCATAAATGTTTTGCCTCTTTATTTACCGACCGCGCTATTTCCTACCGTCATCATAACGGTTTCGATCACTTTGCCGTCGCCCTTTCCGTCGGTGTCCAAAAAATGGTGCGTTCAGATCTAGCCACCTCCGGGGTGATGTTTTCCATCGATACGGAAACAGGGTTCAAAAATGCCGCTTTAATCACGGCAGCCTACGGTTTAGGGGAAAATGTCGTGCAGGGTGCTGTTAACCCCGACGAATATCTGGTTTTTAAACCGACTCTTAAAAACGGTTACAAACCCATCCTCGACAAACGCCTCGGCAGTAAAGCCATCAAGATGATCTACGATGATGGAGGATCGCGTCTAACCAAGAATATCCGAGTTAACAAGCTAGAACAGGATCAATTCTGCATTAATGACCAAGAAATCCTTACTTTAGCCCGTTGGACGACCGAAATCGAGGAACATTACTCGCAAGTGCGCGGAACTTACACCCCCATGGACATCGAATGGGCAAAAGATGGGATCACGGGAGAACTGTTTATCGTTCAAGCGCGTCCAGAAACCGTACAATCGCAAAAAGCCGCTAATATCCTTAAATCCTACGAGATTAAGCAAAGAAGTCAAGTTTTAGCGGTGGGACGCAGTGTAGGTGCGGCAATCGGTCAAGGAAAAGCCAGAGTCATCCTCAGTGTCGATAAAATCAACAACTTTAAACCGGGAGAAGTTCTCGTCACCAATCGCACAGATCCCGACTGGGAACCGATTATGAAACAAGCAAGCGCGATCGTGACTAATCAAGGTGGTCGTACTTGCCATGCCGCTATTATCGCACGAGAAATGGGCATTCCGGCGATCGTGGGTTGCAATAATGCCACGGAAACGATTAAAACCGGTCAGGAAGTCACCGTTTGTTGTGCGGAGGGAGATGAAGGGAAAGTTTACCTCGGATTGCTACCCTTTGAAATTCTCGAAACTCCCCTGGATAATTTGCCGCAAACTCGGACAAAAATCCTCATGAATATCGGTAATCCTGAAAAAGCCTTCGCTTTTGCCGATATTCCTGCCGAAGGTGTCGGTTTAGCGCGTCTAGAGTTTATTATCGCTAACCATATTCAGGCCCACCCCAGTGCCTTGCTGAAATTCCAAGAATTGGAAGAAGGGGACGTAAAAGACCAAATCGCCGAATTAACCAAACACTACGAGGATAAACCCCAATTTTTCGTCGATAAATTAGCCCGGGGAATTGCCATGATTGCAGCCGCATTCTACCCCAAAGATGTAATTGTGCGGATGTCCGATTTTAAATCCAATGAATACGCTAATTTATTGGGTGGCAAACCCTTTGAACCCAAGGAAGAAAACCCGATGATCGGTTGGCGCGGCGCTTCCCGTTATACTGATCCTAATTATCGCGAAGCTTTCGCTTTGGAATGTCGGGCGCTGAAAATGGTCCGGGAAGAAATGGGATTAACTAATGTGATTCCGATGATTCCTTTCTGTCGTACCCCCGAAGAAGGAATGAGAGTCCTCGAAGAAATGGCCAAAAATGGTCTCGAACGCGGGGTTAATGGTTTGCAAGTTTATGTGATGTGTGAGTTACCAAGTAATGTCATTCTTGCCGACCAATTTGCTCAGGTGTTTGACGGATTTTCGATCGGTTCTAATGATTTGACCCAATTAACCTTAGGATTAGATCGGGATTCTGCCCTAGTTGCCCATCTTTTTGATGAACGGAATGAGGGAGTTAAACGCATGGTGAAAATGGCCATTGAAACCGCTAAAGTCCATAATCGCAAAATCGGTATCTGTGGTCAAGCCCCCAGTGATTACCCCGAATTCGCTCAATTTTTAGTGGAATTAGGCATCGATTCTATCAGTCTTAATCCTGATTCTGTCCTCAAAACTTTATTGATGGTGGCAGCAGTGGAGAAAGGACAATAGTTTAGTGATAAAGGTGGGCAAGTCCCACCTTTTTTTGTCTTGGTATGTTGAGAATATTAATCGAGTCTATTTAATTGACTAATTATTATATATAGCGTTTCCTGTTCGCAAGAGGTACATTATCGATGTTGAAAAGCTTAATCAGCAAAGGTTTAAGTGTGCCACACAGGTGTGAGAACCGTTATATCATCAGTTTAATCATAGAAATGGTAAGGGAGGTTGAAAACCCTCGATAAATGGCTTTTGTATAATAACTTTTTTGGGATAATTGGGAGAAAAATTAACCTCTTGTGGAACTTTATCAATTAATTTTTGATCCACGGTATCAAAATAATCAAGCTTCATCCTAATCGCTGTAGCGAGATGTAGTGCATCAAAGGGTTGTAGTTTATAACTCCTAATCAGATAACGATTGATTTCCGATGTCTCTCGTTCAAATCCTACTAACTTTATCCATTCATTAGAAAATAGGTTGTTAATAATATTTTCCTGCTCTAAATCCGATAAATCTCATTTCGCTTTTAGAGATTTAATATAAACAACTTCAGCCATGGTAAAAGCCGATGTATAGAGTTCAATATATCCCTGTTCTGCTGCCAGTAAAATATTCTTACATTGTTCATAATACTGGGGTTCTTCATTGAAAAAACTGATAAAGATTCCCGAATCACAATAATGTTTTTTGATAGACTTTTTTTTCAAAACTCACCTCTAATTGAATTGATAATATTATAGCGGTATGCAGTCGGATGAGGTATACTGCAACAAGCTATAAGGCAGTCTAGGCAAGACTTTGTCTGTATCTCACTCAAGCGAATACCGCTATAGACAAAGAAGAAGATGCAGATTTTTCAGGAAAAACTTTCATTTCTTGCACTTGAATATTGATTTTTTCTCCATGCAAATACTGCCGAATTAACCCAAAAACATAAACTCTTTTTCCTAAAGCTTCTCTAGCTTGTTCAAAAAGTTCTTCAGGAAAAAAACATTTAATAATTTTGTTATCAGTTAGGCTACGAATCCCCATCTTTTGACGATTGGCAATATTGATAGATACTAACTGCCCTTCAATAGAGCCATAAATACTATAAAAATTTTGCGTAATTTCATCTACATTATTATCCCTAAACATCAGTTTTTTTTTACTAAGCCAACTAAGTTTATCATACTGAAAATACAAATAGCCCACTAGGGCTATTTTTTATTTATCTCTTA
This sequence comes from Microcystis aeruginosa W13-11, assembly GCA_009995705.1. Classification (GTDB taxonomy): domain Bacteria; phylum Cyanobacteriota; class Cyanobacteriia; order Cyanobacteriales; family Microcystaceae; genus Microcystis; species Microcystis aeruginosa_F. The sequence goes on along the minus strand of JAADBR010000114.1, from coordinate 10,590 downwards.
ACAAAAATTAACTTTAAACTGCGGTCAAGAGATAAACTTAGATTTCGTCAGGATTAAGGCCTAATTCCCGCAGTTTATTGGCCAATCGTTCCGCTCGTTGTTTTTCCTGATTATAGCTAGTGAAAGCTTGTCCATCGGGATAAAAAAGCAACATTTCCGGTTCTCTTAACTGAAAACCTATTCCTAAACGGGGACTAACCTAATTATCGAGAGTTTCCAGAATTTCTAGCTGATTTTTGCCTCTTATCCAAGCGCTGGCATCATTTTTATGGGGATCATAAAGATAATATTCCTCGACCCCATAACGCTGATAAAATAGCTGTTTTTTGGCCATTTCCGTGAGGGTGTTACCCGGAGAGAGGATTTCAAAAACCACCTGGGGACTAATATTATTTTCTAACCATTGTCGATAGGAACCCCTTTCCCCCTTCGGTCTCCCAAAAACCACCATAATATCCGGTGCTTGACGCAGTTTATTCTCATTTTTCACAGGATACCAAAGTAAATCCCCCGCAACAAAAACATCAGACTGGTTACGAAATAGCCAGTCTAAATTAGTTTTAATCGTCGTAATCCAACGAAATTGCAGGGTATTATCGGCCATGGGTTGACCATCGCTATCGGGGTAGATAATTTCAGTGACGTTAGTTTTATCTAGTTGCGAAACCATAAGACTAAGTAAAAAGTACACACTAGAAAATGTCAACAACTTAATTATATCATAGCGGACATTTGTATTAGATAGCAATTAGTACAAAAATTTTGACAAATAGAATAACTTGTGCTTTGGATAATAAAGATTTAATTTTTTTGATGATAACGATTGAAAATTTTGTTAGTTCCTAGAAAATTTTTGTCTAATTTTGGAGACTCTAATTAGGGTTTGCTGAATAATGGTAGAATCCTTTTAAAATAAGGCTTTTGACCTATTAAAGTCCGATGTCAGTGCCATAAAATAGGATTAAGACCCTCAAAAACCTTGCGTTATTCTTTTTATAGTACATAAACTGGTACAAAAAAGAAGGGCAACAAAGCCGGTCACGACCGGCTACTGACTCCTAACCCCACCAACAAACTTTTTCAGCAAACCCTAATTATTAGTTTTCTAAGAGATGGCAGTACTTTTCTTGGAGATTTTCCGTTGCTTTGGTTAATTTTCCCTTTTCGTCTAGGATGGATAGTTTCATGATTTCCGATGAGGTTTTAATTAAAAGTAGTACCTCCCGAAACTTAGCCGCATCTTCCTCTAGATGGGGATTAAAATTAGCTCGTGACTCCAGTTCAGTTAAACTCTTAATAGCTCTACTATTCAGACTATTAACCAGGTATTGTAACTCCTTAATTCTGCGCTGAACTTGTCCTAAAAAAAACTTACTTTTATCTAATTGAGCTATTTTATTATTCACTTCCTTGCTATATTCGATAGCTTTAGTTAGAGCTTTTTTCCCTTCTCCTCCTAAGACAAAACCACCAATCATTAAAGCAGGTCCGACAGTAATACCTCCTAAAACCACTGTTCCCAAAGCCATACCACCACCACCGGCAGCTAAAGAACCACCTCCTAACCATGCTAGGGTGGCATTCCAAGCAGCTGCCCCACTAAGTCCACTAATTGCTGTTCCTGTACTAGCAGTACCGAAAAGACCAATTAATCCTAGGGTTCCCTGACTGGCTGCCGAAGCGACTCTCACTACTTTTAAACCCCCCACAGCCAAACTTTGCGCGTCTAAAACTTCTGCTTTAAATTCCTTGAATTGTTCGGCAGAAAATCCCTCAAACCCTTTTAAGAAGCGTTGATGGGATGGGGAGGAATTTTGACCAATTCTTTGACTATTTCTTTGATCAATGAGTCGAACAAACTTAACAAATCTGCCGATAGTGTTGATTTTGACATTAATTTGTAGTTGACCGTATTCTTCCGCAAATTTTTGGGTAGCTTGAAACTTTTTTTCTAGGGATTTATTGGCTTTTTTATATCTTTGTTCGGCACTTTTGCCAATTTTTTCGGCCTTTTGTAGCTTGGAGACACCATCAGCACCAGCACTAACCCCCACACCAGCAGTAACTAAGGCCGCCGCACCAAGGATAATCGGAATGATAAAGATCATGACCAAAAATCTCCTAGTCTATCCAGTTTTGCAAAATTCTACCAACATAGTTAAAAAAAATCAAGGATTGTATCGGTAGAATTACGGCCCTCTTATTCTTTGTGTGATAATTTTAACTTATATTGAAGTGATCAATCTTTGTGTCCTTTGTGTCTTTGTGGTTCGTTTCACGCACTCACCAACAGGACTATATCGTAGAACACATTTTACCCACCAAACCTAAGAGAGCCATGAGGATTTATAACTTGCCTTCGTAACTTAACAATGTATTTTTTAATAACATTGCCACCGTCATCGGACCGACACCACCGGGGACAGGAGTAAGATAACTAGCTACTTCTAAAACCCCAGCATAGTCCACATCGCCCACCAAACGATCAGCGACGCGATTAATCCCCACATCCACCACCACTGCACCCGGTTTTACCATCTCTTTAGTGATTAAATTCGCTTTACCGACCGCAGGTACTAAAATATCGGCACTTCTGGTTATTTCTGCCAGATTTTCTGTGCGCGAGTGAGCAATAGTTACCGTAGCGTTTTCCTCCAATAACATTAAAGCTAAAGGTTTCCCCACTAGAATACTGCGACCCAGCACCACCGCGTGCTTACCGGCTATGGGAATATTATATTCTTTCAGCAGTGCCATGACCCCCGCAGGAGTACAACTGCGGATACAGTCCTCACCCCGCACTAAACCGCCTAAATTGAGAGGATGTAAGCCATCAGCATCTTTTTTCGGGTCAATTTGGTAGAGAAGGGAAACCGCATCTAAATGCTTGGGTAAGGGTAATTGAATTAAAATCCCGTCCACCCGCTCATCTTGATTGAGACGGACAATTTCCGCTAAAATTTCTAGTTCACTTGTATCGGTGGGAAAATGACGACCAAAAGAGGCCACGCCGATTTTAGTACAAGCTTTCTCCTTATTGCGTACATAAACGGCACTAGCAGGATTATCCCCCACCATCAACACCGCTAACCCCGGAGGTCGTCCCATTGAAGATTTTAGCGTCTGGATGCGCTCTCCTAAACCAAGCTGGATTTTTTGAGCTAAGGCTTTCCCGTCGAGAATTTGGCAAGTAGTTACGGACATTCTATGATAATACCGAGAACAAAAATCTTTCGGATCTATTCTATGGTCAAAAAGATTGACTAATCGCACTCGTTAAGGTTAAAGCAAGAATGTCTATTCAGACTCGTGTAGGGCGCATCAGCAGTTTACTATTATTGCTAGGGTTATTCGGTTGTAGTACCCTTGCTGACCTCGGTATTGCCGTTCCCTACATCGGTGATCCTCCCCTAACAGCGATCGAGCAATTGCAGGAAAAACCAAAAGGCGCTTTAGTTTATCTTAGGGGAACTGTCAGCAATTATGCCCCTTTTTTAGCGGGAGGAGCCTATCTTTTGCAGGATGGGTCTGGCAAGATTTGGATTCGCACCAATAGCAATAAATTACCCCGTCAAGGCGAGGAAATCGTCATTAAGGGCAAAATTGACTTTGAGGCTATTCCCCAAGGTTCCCAAACCGTTAACGAAGTGTATGTGGTGGAATTAGAACAGATGGATGCAGTAGCGGTTAATTCGGTTCCCACTCCCTCCCCGTCCCCAGAAATTAAACCTTCCCCCACCTCAGAAGTTAAACCCCCAGAAAATAATTCTCCCCTAGTCTCAACTAAACCCCTGGAAAATCCCCGACAGGTGACAATTCCTGGCGCAGCTGAAACAAAACCCCCAGAAACTCCCGTCGTTACCCCCGTTAAACCCAATCCCCCTGCGCAACCCGTCGCGGAAGCGATTCCCCCCAAACCCCCCGCAGTGGTTAAACCCATCCTAGATTCCTTGGATGCTTTCTTTTTACCCCATAAACAAAACGAGAAATAGCTAGGGTGTGGGGAAGTGGGGAAGTGGGGAAGTGGGGTGTGGGGTGTGGGGTGTGGGGAGAATAAATAAAATAGTCTCCCGTCTCCTGTCTCCTGTCTCCCGATAACTGATCACTGATAACTGATAACTGATAACTGATGATATTCGTTGCTTTGGCGATTTTAGAACAGGACGGTCGCTTTTTAATGCAGTTGCGCGACGACATCCCGACGATTCTCTATCCGGGGGTGTGGGGTTTATTTGGTGGTCACTTAGAAGCGGGTGAAAGTCCAGAAATAGGGTTAAAACGAGAGTTACAAGAAGAAATTAACTACGAAGCCCCTAGTTTACGCTATTTTCGCTCTTATAACGATGATAATCTCTCTCGTTATCTTTATCATGTACCCCTGACCGTGGCATTAGAAAAATTATTGCAAACGGAAGGGCAAGATTTAGCATTATTACCCCCGGCTGCCATCCGTCAAGGGGAATACTATTCCCAGAAGATTAATCAGACTCGTCCTTTAGGAAAAATTCATCGCCAGATATTGCTCGATTTTATAGAACTAGAATTATAGTGGATACTAGAGCCAGACAAGGAACTCCCTTATCTATACGAAAGTCGTAGTTAACACTGCTCCTCACCTCCCTCGAAGGCAAAATGCTCCCGCTTTTTGAATGGCTTTATTGAAACGTCAATCTTATTTTGGCTTTGTCTTTATGAACCAGTCGCGTCCCTCGTTCGTTTCCGTGCAGAAACTCCTATCTGGAGGTGCGATCGCTACCCTAGCAGTTAGTTCCCTGATGGTCCTCACCCCCGCAGCCAAAGGGGAAAAACCCTTAGAAGATAACCCGAAAGCAGTCATCGACCAGGTTTGGCAAATTGTTAATAATGAATTTGTAGATCGTGGTTTTCATCAAATTGACTGGCAAAAAAAACGTCAAGAATTGTTAAGCAGAAATTATACTAATCCCCAACAAGCTTACACAGCAATTCGCGAAGCTTTAAAGGAATTGGATGATACTTATACCCGTTTTTTAACTCCTAGGGAATTTTCTGTTCTCACCAGTCAAACTTCCGGAGAATTATCGGGAATTGGGGTACGTTTAGCTCTCGATAAACGCAGTAACGATCTGGTTGTTGTCGATACGGTGAAAAAATCCCCCGCCAAGGAAGCGGGAGTGAAAAGCGGCGATCGCCTGATTAGAATTAACGGCAAACCCACCGCTTTAATGACCCTAGAACAGGCAATGGAGGCACTACAGGGAGAAGTGGGTACTAGCGTTAGTTTACACCTTGCCCGTCCCGATCAAGGGGTATTTGAAGTGACTTTGACCCGGGTAGATATCGAAATCCCCTCCGTTAGCTATACCCTTAAACAGGAAGGTGGGGTGAAAGTTGGTTATATCAAACTGGATGAATTTAGTTCCCACGCAGCCGAACAAATGAAAGAGGCGATCGAGGAATTAAGTCAACAACAGATATCCGGCTATGTTCTCGATCTGCGGGGCAACCCCGGCGGGTTACTATTTGCTAGTGTCGATATCGCTCGCATGTGGATGAAACAAGGCAAAATCGTTAGCACCATCGATCGACGGGGCGGAGATCGTCAATTTATCGCCAATAACACCGCTATTACCGATTTACCCCTAGTGGTCTTGGTTAATAAAGGTTCAGCGAGTGCCAGCGAAATCCTCGCTGGAGCGCTAAAAGAAAATGGCCGGGCGACTTTAGTAGGTACATCGACTTATGGCAAGAGTACCGTCCAATCGGTACACACCCTCTCCGACGGTTCCGGTTTAGCGGTGACAATTGCCCGTTATTATCCCCCCAACGGCGAAAATATCTACAAAAAAGGCATTAAACCCGATGTGCAGATCGAGTTAACCCAGGAACAACAGCTGCGCTTCCGGGATGATCCTTCTTTGCTGGGAACTAAGGATGATCCCCAGTATCAACAGGCGATCTCACTCCTACAATCCCATAGTGTTAAACGTCCAGGCACTGGCAATCTCAATAATCCTTTGAGTAGTCGGGCCGAATAATCGTCCTAGGAAATCTGGGGAAACGGCGACTGTTTCGGCGAAATGGCGATTCTAGAACAGCCTTTAAAGCCTTTAACAGTAATCGCTCTGGCTCCCGTGCAGTTGCTGGTGATTCCCCCCAAAGATTTCTGCAGCTACAAATTCTGCACCTAAGCATAATACGCATTATAAAACTGTATCTCTGGATACAAATGCTCGATTATTCGCCAAAAAGTCAACTGATCAAAACCTCATACCCTGCTTCATAATTCCCGACGACCTTCTAAAGCTCTCGCTAAAGTTACTTCATCAGCGTATTCCAGATCGCCGCCCATGGGCAACCCGAAAGCGATACGGGTAACTTTAGTGAAGGGTTTCAGTAAACCCCCGATATACAAAGTCGTGGTTTCCCCTTCGACACTGGGACTGATAGCTAAGATAACTTCCTGAATTTTTTTTTGGCTGACTCTGGTGACTAAAGACTGTATATTTAATTGATCCGGTCCAATGCCATCCATAGGTGAGATAACACCCCCTAAAACGTGATATTTGCCCGAATATTCCCTTGTTTTCTCCAAAGCAATCACATCTCTGGAGTCAGCTACCACACAGATAGTCCCCGTTTCTCGGTTAGGATTGCGGCAAATTTCACAGATTGGTTCGGCCGAAAGATGAAAACAAACCTGACATAATCCTACCTGTTTTTTGGCTGCCACGATCGCCTGGGCCAATTCGATCGCATCTTGTTCCGGTCGTTTGAGAATATACAAGGCCAGACGTTGGGCGCTTTTTGGTCCGACTCCGGGTAATTTTTGTAACTGCTCGATCAAACGAGCTAAAGGCGGTGTATAAATAGCGGTTAATCCCCTTATCAGTTATCAGATTTGAGTTTGCAAGTGCGCAGTGTTATTAAATAGAAGTTTCCTACTGTCTTTTCACTGATTACTGGTCACTGTTTACTGATTAAGACCTTTTTGGTAAACGCACATCGATAACACTGGTGTTGAAATTATAATTATCTCCTTCCAACTCGATTAAAGTGCCAATTTTCACCTTTTGACCGCCCACAACCGCACCGGTATCGGTAACTTCCGCTTGACCACTGAGAGTCATAATCATATCTTGAGAATAGTTTTCTGTGCGGGGATCGGGTAGGACTTTTACACTACCATCCGGCTGGGGAACTAAGATATTTCTCGATAAAGCTTTAACATTTTTGATATCCACTTGACCGGCCGGTTGATTACGAATAACAATATTAGTTTTCTTCTCGGTATTGAATTGATTAATCAAAGCGTTAGGATTGAGAACACTTAAACCCCGGACAATAACATCCACTTCTATGGGTTCTTTGGTAACTTGAGCGATCGTACTTTTACCACTTGTCCCCGGTACAACAAAAATACCGATAATTGTCAATAAAATTACTAAGGCCGCTCCGATATCAAGCAAGCTAAATTTACCGAATAAACGTCCTTTTGAGTCTAATAACTGCATAGCCTTGAATTTATATAGATGAATATTCCTAGAGATCGAGCCTAGAGAGTAAATTCTATCACGATCGGAATCTTGGTCGCAGACAGGAAGTCTGACTTAAGATAGAAGATCGGAGTCTCACACGGAGCGATCGATAGACAATGGCGGGTAAAACTCAACTTAAGAAACTAGAAAAGCAATTATCTCAACTTGATCTGACCCCTTCTGACGGTAACAACCTCGAAAAAGTTGCCCCCGTTAAACATTGGTCAATCGAAGATAGCGAAAATCTCTATCGCATCCAAGGCTGGGGAGAACCCTATTTCTCGATCAATGCCGCAGGAAATATTACCGTCTCGCCCGAGGGAGAAAGGGGCGGTTCTTTGGACTTATACGAGTTAGTTTCGGCGATTAAGCGGCGAAATATCGGTTTACCCTTACTAATTCGGTTTAGTGATATTTTGGAAGACCGGATCGAGCGCCTGAATGCCTGTTTTAACCGAGCGATCGCCCGTTATAACTATACCAACGTCTATCGCGGTGTCTATCCGATCAAGTGCAATCAACACCGTCACATCGTCGAGTCTTTAGTGCGTTTTGGCAAACCCTATCAATTTGGGCTGGAGGCTGGTTCAAAACCTGAGCTAATGATTGCTTTAGCTACCCTAGAACCTGTCTTAAGCGGCAAAAATGACAAAACACAACCATTGCTAATTTGTAACGGCTATAAGGACAAAGAATACCTGGAAACTGCTCTTTTGACCACTCGTCTCGGTCATCGGCCTTTGATTGTCATCGAACAATTGGAAGAATTATATTTAACCCTGCGCGTCAGTCGTCAGTTAGGAATTGCCCCACATTTAGGAGTGCGTGCGAAACTGGGGACGAAAGGGGTGGGCCGTTGGGGATGTTCCACGGGAGACCGGGCAAAATTCGGTTTAACCGTTCCAGAAATCCTAACGGTAGTGACGGAATTAGAACAAGCGGGGATGTTAGATTGTCTGCAACTGCTGCACTATCATATCGGGTCGCAAATCTCCGCTATTAGCGTCATTAAGGATGCCATTCGCGAAGCTAGTCAGATTTATGTGCAATTAGCGAAATTAGGGGCAAATATGACCTATCTCGACGTGGGAGGTGGTTTGGGGGTCGATTACGATGGCTCAAAAACTAACTTCTACGCCTCGAAAAACTACAATATGCAGAATTATGCTAATGATATCGTGGCCGAGGTCAAGGAAGCTTGTGAAGATGCCCAGATTTCACCCCCAATTCTCATCAGTGAAAGTGGCCGGGCGATCGCTTCTCATCAATCGGTGTTAGTCTTTGATATCTTGGGAAGTAGCGAGGTTCCCCAAAATCCCCCCGATCCCTGCAATGGGAAAGAACACCTCATCCTCCGTAATCTCTGGGAAACCTACACGGGTATCGATGAGCGCAATTATCAGGAAGCTTATCACGATGCGGGACAGTTCAAAGAGGAGGCAATTAGTCTGTTTAATTTCGGTTATCTCAGTCTCAAAGAACGAGCTAGAGCCGAACAATTGTACTGGGCTTGTTGTCACAAAATTCTGCAAGTGGCCCGACAACAGGATTATGTTCCCGATGACTTGGAAGACTTAGAGCAAATTATGGCCTCAATTTATTATGCCAATCTCTCGGTTTTTCAGTCAGTTCCCGATAGTTGGGCGATCGATCAACTATTTCCAATTATGCCGATCCATCGTCTCGATCAAGAACCTACCCAAAGAGGAATTCTCGCCGATTTAACCTGTGATAGTGACGGTAAAATTGCCCAGTTTATCGATTTGCGCGGGGACATAAAATCAGTTTTAGAATTGCATCCGTTGGAGTACAAAAACGGGAAACATTCTCCAGAACCCTATTATCTAGGAATGTTTTTGGTGGGTGCTTATCAAGAGATTATGGGCAATTTACATAATCTTTTTGGCGATACTAACGTGGTACATATTCAGATGAGTCCCAAGGGATACGATATCGAGTATCTAGTCAAAGGAGATACGATCACGGAAGTATTAAGTTATGTGCAGTATTCTGCGGAAGACCTGTTAGAAAGAATTCGTCTTCGTTGTGAACAAGCTTTGCAGGAAAATCGCATGACTGTGGAAGAATCCCAATTACTCCTACAGGATTATGAACGCAGTTTGCGACGTTATACCTATCTAGTGGGTGGGGATTAATAGAGGTTACTTGTGGGGGAAATTTAGCTCATTTTCCCTTTTTAAAGCATTTTCTCACTTCTTCCTTGCCGTCCCGCAGGAGGGAAGCGACATCAACATCTATTTCGTAACAATTTGTGTCAATGACTTGATACCTGCTACTTTTGCTACAGGAAATAGGTACAATTGCTGGTAGAGAGAGAATCTTTATTGAGGCACCACAGACTAAGGCAGTGCATACGATTAGACCGCACTCCCAGTATATGTCAGTCAAAGTTTTCACCTGAATTATATGCTACCCGATTGTAATGCCCGAGTCAAGATGGTGAAAAGCCATGAATACAGGATCGTTCTCACTTCTTCCTTGCCGTCCCGCAGGAGGGAAGCGACATCAACATCTATTTCGTAACAATTTGTGTCAATGACTTGATACCTGCTACTTTTGCTACAGGAAATAGGTACAACAGAAATAAGTATCGACAGTTAGGAACCAACTCCTGACCTCACATCTGAAGTACTTAAGGAGAAAAAATATGCTTGACCAAAGTTTTAACCTACCAGACAGCAATGTTTTAGACGCTATCTTCCAGTTACCAACCCTTGTCGAGGAATCAGGTTTAGGACGCTCCGATTCGATTACCCCTGTTTTCCGCAAAAGTCTCCAGGGCATGGATTCTGGCTTTTTAAGCAATTCTGTGGAAGAATACCAGCTAGAACTGGAAAATCCCTGGCAATCATCCCAATCCCTTTCCTCTTGGACTAACGGCGGTGATTTTTTAACGGGTCAAACCAGTTCTGTTGACCTAGCTGGCAATACCCTCGCTACTGCCAGAGCGATTACCGTCGGTTCCACCACCACCACTTACACCGATTGGGTAGGAAGCACCGATACCAACGATTACTATCGTTTTTCCCTCGCTAATTCTGGTAACTTTAAT
>JAADBR010000113.1 GCA_009995705.1 Microcystis aeruginosa W13-11 | reverse complement strand
TTGGGGGTAATGGCTTAATTGTTGGGTCATCAAATCTAATTGAGATATGCCAGCGTCCTGAGGGATGTAATCTGACTGTTACTGTACTTGGTTCACATCCGTCTGGGATTTGTCTTGACCATCGAATAGGTAAAGGTTCTGTGCATTTAGCTAAATAGATTTGTCTGTCTTTAAATTTAAAAGCTGACTTAGTAAATTCGGCACTTCCTCCCTGATGTTTTTTCTTAAAGTTAGGATACTTAGTACGACCAGCAAAGAAGTTAGTGAAAGCTGTTTGTAAATGTCTTAACCCTTGTTGTAAAGGTACACAGCTTACTTAGTTTAAAAAGTCTAATTCTTCTTGCTTTTTCCAATCGGTTAGCATTGAAGACGTGTAAGGATTCAGGTCATACAAAAAGCAGTCAACCCCTTGCTGTGTAAGCATTTAGGGGAATTATGGACAAATGCTCATTCTCATTAAAACGCTGAAAGCCTTAATTTTCGTGCTTATTGAGAATAAAACTGTTAGTTTAGCGAGTTCTGAGATTTTAGAAGCCGCTCTGTGACTGCATTTGAGACACCTGAATCCTTACGAAGACGTTTCAGCATATCCTACTCTTTCTTGTCTTTTGGACCATGCTTGTGTTCTGAGATGGAGTGCCTTATTGTAAACCAATCTTACACAGCCCAGGGTGCGCCGCAATAGCGACTCTTGTTCTGGTGTGGGGTAAAATCGGTAAGAATAGGCTTTTTCCATGTCTTACATTTTAGCATATATTTCGTAAATGCGCTAGTATTTAACGGTAAAGCCGTCGTAGAACGACGGGGTTTCAGACCCAAATTTTCGATGAAAGCAGCGTTAGAAACGATCAAGGCAGAGTATGCCGCTAATTTTCTGAAAAATTACAGTAATGATCCCAAAAATTTAGCATCCCAAACAATTTTAATCGATCGCTCCGATTGGGGTTTATTAGAATTAAAAGGCCAGGGTCGACTGCGTTTTCTCCACAATCAAACCAGTAACGCTATCGATCGCCTGAAACCGGGTCAAGGTTGTGAGACAATTTTCCTTAACTCTACCGGTCGTACCCTCGATTTTGTCACGGTTTACGCCGGCGATGATTCCCTCCTCATCCTCGTTTCTCCCCAACGTCGTCAATTTTTACTGGAATTGATCGATCGCTATATTTTCCCCTTCGATAAGGTGGAAATTAGCGACTTAACCGATAATTTTGGCATTTTCACCGTAATCGGTAATGAAAGCGGGCAATATCTGCAAAAAATCGCCATTCCAGAGCAGATTTTAACGGGGGTGCATCATAGTCATTATCTCCTTTCTGACCCCCGCCTGAGAGTGGCCGTCGGCAGCGGCTTAGACCTACCCGGATATACTTTAATCGTTGCCGCCGCCGAAGCCGGTCCTCTCTGGGAAAATTTAATCAAAAATGGCGTTACTCCCGCCGATGAACAGGTGTGGGAATACCTGAGAATCCATCAGGGCCGACCGGCAGTCGATCGAGAATTAACTGAAGATTATAACCCTTTAGAGGCTGGTTTGTGGCGAGCGATTGTCTTTGATAAGGGCTGTTATATTGGTCAAGAAACTATCGCCCGTCTCAACACCTATAAAGGCGTAAAACAAAGACTATGGGGCATAAAACTCAGCCAACCCGTCCCTAGTAATACCCCGATTATTTTAGAAGCGCAAAAAGTCGGTTTACTCACCAGTGTGCTGGAGGATTTTGGCTTGGGTTATGTGAAAACAAAAGCGGGAGGAGAGGGTTTAAAAGTACAAATCGGCGGGGCAACAGGAGAATTAATCCCCTTGCCCTTCCTCTCTCACGAATACCCCTTTCAGTGAACAGTAATCAGTAATCAGTGATCAGTAAACAGTAACCAATCACTAATCAATGATAACTAATAACTCACATCTTATAACTGATAACTTACATCTTATAACTGATAACTGATAACTGATAACTGAAAAACCCCCCTAACCCCAACGACTAGCGATAGGCATTCGCCAACCAGTACCAAAAGCGCGATCGCTAATTTTTAAGACTGGGGGGGCTTGTTTACGCTTAAATTCGGCATTTTTAACTAATTTAATCACTTTCTGCACAATTTCAGGCTCAAAACCGGCGGCAATAATTTGTTCGGCGGATTGATGGCGATCGATTAACAGTGCTAAAATAGCATCTAAAATCTCGTAGGGAGGCAAAGAATCTTGATCCTTCTGATTGGGTTTTAATTCAGCACTAGGAGCTTTATTAATCACATTAAGGGGAATAATTTCCCCGTACCGATTTAACCAGCGACAGAGGGAATAAACGCGGGTTTTCGGCACATCAGCAATCACTGCTAAACCACCATTCATATCACCGTAAAGAGTGCAATATCCCACCGCCATTTCTGATTTATTGCCAGTGGATAATAGTAAATGCCCGAATTTATTGGAGAGAGCCATTAATAAATTACCGCGAATGCGTGACTGAAGATTTTCTTCAGCAATACCGAAATCAGTCCCAGCGAAAAGACCCTCTAAAAGTTGATCATAAGCGGTCATAATTTCTTTAATTGCTAACTTCTCACTTTTGATACCTAAATTATTAACTAAAGCCACCGCATCGCTAATGGAATGGTCGGAACTATAGGGAGAAGGCATCATCATAGCGAGAACATTTTCTTTACCTAATGCGTCGGTGGCAATAGCGGCAACCAAACTGGAATCAATGCCACCACTCAAGCCAAAAATTACCCGTTTAAAACCGCATTTCTGCACATAATCTCGTACTCCTAAGACTAAAGCTTGATAAATTTCCTCATCTTCATCGACGGGTAAAGGATGAATAACTGCGGGTAATAAATCTTGATTAAACTCGATTAATTCTAGGCTAGAAGTAAATGCTTGGGCGCGATAAATCACTTCTCCTTGTCTGTTAAAAGCAACGCTATCACCATCAAAAATTAAATCATCATTACCTCCCACTTGATTGACGTAAACTATCGGTAAATTATATCTAGTGGCACTATGGGATAACAAAGATTCTCGCAATTTTTGCTTACCGACACTGTAGGGAGAAGCGGAAAGATTAACGATTAAATCCACTCCCAAATTAGCTAAATCGGCCATGGGATTAACTGCGTATTGACGCTGACCCCAAAATTGTTCATCATTCCAAACATCTTCACAGATAGTCACACCGATTTTAAAATTATTTTCTGTTAGTTGAAAATACTGACTTTCTTTCCCAGAAGCAAAGTAACGATCCTCATCAAAAACATCGTAGGTAGGCAATAAACGTTTAGTAAAAATTTGTTTAATCTCTTGACTTTTTAACAAAGCTATGCTATTAAATAACGGCTTTTCTCCCCGGACCGTTGCCGAGGGATTTTTTTCGACAAAACCGACTAATACAGCTAGTTTTTCTGGTAATTGTTGGGACAATAATTGCAATTGTTGAGACATTTTCTCCACAAAACCGAGATTTAATAATAAGTCTCTGGGAGGATAACCACAGAGGGATAATTCTGGAGTTAAAAGTAATTCTGCTCCCTGATTAAATGCCGTTTGAGCGGTCTCTAAAATTCTTTGGGCATTTCCTTCGATATCTCCAACAATGGGATTTAATTGAGCGATAGCAATTCTCATATTTTTTCCTATTTAAACAAAAACTAACGGTTGCTCTTTAAAGGGAGCAAAAGCTTCTTCATCAAAGCGATATAAACTAGCCGGACGACCGGCACCACGAGAGACTTTTAAACCCATATCTTTGAGAAATCCTAATTTCAATAGCCGATTTCTGAAGTTAGAATAATCACTAAAATTTTTACCTAAAATTGTCTCATAAAATTGATAAAGATCATTTAAAGTAAATAATTCTGGTAAAACCTCAAAAGCGACGGGACTATATTCTACTTTATTGCGTAATCTTCGCCAGCCATAAGCTAAAATTTGACCGTGATTAAAGGCTAAATCTGGCACTTTATCAATCATATACCAAGTGATATTATAATCCCGTTCAGTGATTAATTTTGCTTCTTCAAACCGCACTAAAGCGAAGTAACTTACCGATAGATAACGTTTCCCAAAACTCTCGGCCGCTGCCGGGAAATCTCCCTCTGGACTGCCAAAAGTATATAACTGTTCTAGATAGAGATTATTGACGCTAATTTTCTCGGCTAAAATTCGATAGGCTGCCGTTTCCAGTGATTCCCCATTTCTCACTAAAGTACCGGGTAAACTCCAGTAATTACTAAAGGGTTCTTCCCGTCTTTTAATCAGAAGCACTAGCAGCCGATTTAATTGGGTATCAACGGAAAAGATCACGTTATCAACTCCGACTTTAAAATCAGCTAGAGATTTATTAGCTAGGGTCTTTGGCAGCTTCATGCGTAAAGTTTTTGACCTTCGATATAATCCTTAATCGGTGCGGGAACAGCCTGTTTATCGCCTTTTTCTCGATAATCTGTTGAGGATACAGCCGGAGCAAATACATCGGCAATCAGACAATCACCTCCTAACTTTTGCAGTTGTTCAATATCATCTTGATTAATAGGATAGCCTGGACGAGGAATCACGAGAATTTTGACTTTTTCTAGTAATTCTCGGCTGCGATACCAGTGCCTAATTTGTCCGGCTAAATCGGAACCAATGACTAGAGTATATTCCTCCTGTTTTCCCCAAATTGCTTGCGCTTTTTCCACACTAATTAAGCTACGTTGATCGCTCAATTCTCGTCGCAGTTGTATATTATCCCTTGGGGGTTGAATATCCTCGATGAGCAAATTTAACATCCTCAGACGATGTTCGAGACTGGTTTGATGATTTTTAAAGGGATTATCGGCGGCCCAAACCGCAACGATATCGTACTGTTCCGATAACCATTTTAGTATGGCTTGATGACCGGCAGTAGGAGGATCGGCACTGGTTCCAAAAAGGGCAATTTTAAGCATAGGATTCAATTGCTTGCTCACTAAGGGATTAGTTTAAGTCTGCTCAAGCTTGGCAAAAATTAACTTCTCCCCATTATAGTTGATTTTACCAAAATAGGGCAAGAGGATCAGTGATCAGTGATCAGTGATCAGTGATCACTGATCAGCGAAGTTTTGCGACGAGTGGGCTGCTATTAACTTAACAGAAAATTCCCTAACACTTGGCCGTTCTGAATAGGGGAGATTGCGTCTAATTGCAAAAAGATACTTATTCTTGAAGAAGAGCATAATCATAATGCTCCAAAATTTTATCTAAACAGGATGGATTATCATCATATAAATTACCTAAGTTGTCTTCTTGCAAATGGTTTCTAACCCGATCAAAAAGCCCAACGGAATAGACACTATCATCATGACGAGAACGGTATCTAATCCCATCTACTCCTTGGGGATGTCCCCAAATTGCCCGCCCCCAAGTCCGACAATATTCATAATCACCGGAAGAGATGCGGGCATCTATTCCTATACGAACAAGGGCTGGCCCCGTTAAGTCGGCCAACAGTAAAGCGCGATCGCTTCTAATTCTAAAAAGATTTCTATTTCTTAGGGCTGTAACGGTTACGGCTCCGTCAAATGTTCGGCCAAAACATTCAATAAAGGTACTGTACTCATCACCCACATAGAGAAGCCCATAGCCCTGATTGAGTCCATCGAAACGACCGCTACCACTGCGGTCAAAATGAAGACTAGAAAGGTGTCCGGTCCTATTTAATCTTAGCCAGGGGCCTGGGGTTTCAATGACGGGCAATTGACGCTGACTAAAATCGTCTGGTGGGAGGGGAAAAGGAGGCAAACCCATTACGCCGCGCTATGACTCCCGTAGCACTTAGCGGCCCAAACCACTGGCTCGATTTCTCCCTTTTGGAGTTTTTCTAGCGGGGTTGCTCCGTCTAAGCGAATATCACCCGTGAGCAGAAAGAGCATTTGTGTCCAAGCACCGTCTTCTTTTAGGACGGCTAACACTTGGTCTAAACCTAACAAAACTTTGCCATCAATAAATTGCCAAGCAGGATAAACCAATTCCTCGTTGACAGATAAACCTAAGACTCGATGATTGAGCCTCATAGTTTCTAATTCCAAAGAACTACAGGCTAAAACACCACAAACCTCGCTGCTGGTTAAGGTTCCTCCTTGCTGAGATAGGAACCGCTTCTTCGCGTCTTCGCCTCGTTTAATGGCAGCTGCCAACGGAGGGGCCAAAGCTAAAGGAGATTGTGTTTTTTGTATAGATTCTAACATTTTTAAGCAACCCTACCACCGTCAACAAGGCCTGTATAAAACAAATACAAGTCTCCCTTCAAATGTTTAGTTTCTTGTATAAGCTTACGTTTATTGTCTGAATACCCAATAACCTTACCTTTCTCTGGCCAGCCATATTTGTCGCACCCAGTGATCTCTACGACCACCCATTGATCGGGGTAATCGGATGAGACATCGACGATCCTCAAATCTTCTGTTTTGTGGCTAAGTGCTTTCATGGCTAAGGTGGCAGCTAACTTGATCAAGATTATCAAATAAACCAAAAGAGAAATCAACCAACAATTATTGTTGGTAGTACTTACGCATTGACAGGATCGACCAAATATGCAGTAAGGATTTCGGGCATTTTAACGTGATTTTTTGATGACTTTTGAGCGATCGCTATCGATCAGAAGTTAATCGCCAAAAGTCTGAAACAAGGGATTTCCGTTCATACACATCATGGTGAATTTGTACAGTGCGTAACTCCTAGTTGGTTATTGCAAAACCCCAAATCTTGGTACGGGTTGGTTTCCCAACTGGGTGCTTGCTTTGGGAATAGAGACAAGATGTCAACCAACAATTGTTGCCAAGTTAAACCAACAATTGTTGCTATCATTAAACAATAATTGTTGGTACTCCATTTCAAAATATGCTAACTCCCCCATCACTATGTGATGCCCAAAAGCAGGCAAGAAACTGTGGTTTGGATATACCCAAGCTAGAGGCTTTATTGAAAGAAATCGAACCCCTATCTGATAAATATAAGGAGATATTTTATCTGGCAGCTACAGGTCTTTTTTCTGCGGATGACCTGGCTGAAATGTTCAATCATAGTAGCGGCAAAAATCTAAACTCAGATTTCAACAAATATCTAGGAGCCAATCTTAAACTTTACCTTGAGTTAGATGACAGTGATCGTCTGGGAATTACTTCCCTAAGAAGGATTCTTTTTAAAAAGGGCTATCTTGTTGACATTAATGACGATGAATTAGTGAAAGTTTTGCCAACACGCTACGCTGAAAATTCTCAATTAGAGCAGCCTTTTACTGTCAGACACAATTAGTGCGGATGAGAAGACCACCAATCAAGGAGATTAATTTAAAAATGGAAAACACAAAGTTATTGTGTGAGGTAACAACATCCGCCAGTTGCCGTGCTGACATTATTAATGGGTTGTTAGCTCAACTAGACAATAAACAGGACAGCGATCACCGTGCTGAAATCATAAGGAAATTGGGAGAATATCCTGATCCTCAAGTGATTAAAACACTTTGGGATTTGAGAAATAATCTGGAAAACGAATCCGATGATTTTGTGCAGTACGAAATCAAGCTTAGTCTGCATAAGGTAACTACTCATCCTAGTACAAATATTGATTTTTTCCTGGATAACTTAGAGGTATTCCAATCAAAAGATAACAATTCTCAAGCTCCGAAAGTATTAATTGATCCTGATCTAATTGAAGAGTTTTTATTACGAAATCAAACGACTCTTAACGGTGAAGCTACTAGGCTTATGGGACTTGTTTTAGAGGTAAAAATTAATCCTTACATCCGCGAAATGGGATTAATACAAATTTGGCATAGTATCAAAAATCTGAAATCTCAAGAATATGCCAATCGTTCGATCATTGAACTTCTGAGTAAAATTAACGTCGGTCAAGTTAACTTGAAAGACATTGACCTAGAAAAATATCCCAACGTTAACTTAAAAACGGCAATTCAAGTTGAGATTGCCAGAAAGTATAGCCTAGCAGGTATTATCACCATCAGAGATCGAGAATTCATTGCCAGTGGATATCCTTTTGTGGGTTCCCCTTCCTTATTCTTACAGTTTTTAGGGGAAGATACCTCGCCGGCATCTATCGAAAGAACTCTCAAAAATCTCGGTAAAGCTGCCATGGAACATGAGAAAGTAAAACTCAATCAGCTTTTAGAAAACGAGCCTCAACAAAACTTATTCTTTGAAGATAATCTTTTGCTTTTTCAAGGCTGGAAAATTGAGAACTTTGAAATTCTTTGTGCTAATAACAATTTAACTTCTGCGACAGTTATCTTATGTAATACAAAAACCCAAGAGCGTTACACTGAATCGGCCTTTAAAAAAAGTCCAGTAGATGCACTTTTTACTGCTTTTGATGAGGCTCTAGCTCATTTAGTTGAAATTAAACATCACCTTAAATCTATCTATGTGGCTAACTTGACATCGGGTAAACAAGGAGCCACAACTGTCAAGGCGGTGGTTGAGTATGATGGGAAAGAAGTGATTACTATCCACACCCATGAAAATATTCTCAAGGCTTATTTTTTCGCCTACGTCAAAGCGATGATTGCCGTTTATGCACCCAAGGAATATCACCCCGATATTCATAGCACAAAAGAATTGACATATTTGTACAAAATTGGCGAACGAGATTTTCGAGGACTGAATTTCAGCCAAGTCAATTTAATGGATGGTGAGGCCAATCTTTCCGATGCAAAATTGATGGGATGTAACTTCAGTAAGGCTAATCTTTCGGGGGTTAATTTAACTAATGCTGATTTAACAGGAGCCGATTTAAGTCATGCCAATTTGACCAATGTTAAATTAGATGAAAATAATCTAACCCTCCTTGATGGCACAATTTTGACCAACACAATTATGCCTGAAATTACAATGGAAATTATTGGCGAATCCCGTTTAGAAAAGGTTGCTCAACTACTCAAACACATTGATCCTAAAAGTCAATCTCGAATCTTGGCTATTCACTCCATGACAGATTCCATCTGGTGGGATAATCCTCTTGGTCAAAAATTCTGGGAAGTTAACCAAGAACTAATAAAAAGGGAGATTTCTATTCAACGAGTCTTTATTCTCCCTGAAGTTCCTACTCCAAAGCATTTACAAGTGATTCAGGAACAACTTAACTCTGGCATAGAAGTTGCTTGTATTTGTCATGAAAAAGCCAAAAATGTTGAAGGCTATTGTTGGGATAATACCAACCTATTGATTAGCGAAAACTTATCTGTGCCAAGAAATTCTTTTACAGCGAGAAGAATTATGAATGGTCAAACAGAAACAGGTTATATTTCCTATCAAACAAGAGTTGTCGAGACAGATAAAAGTCTCTTTAACGCTCTATGGGAAAAATCCGAAAAACTCTCTACTCAAGCTAATATTCAGGAACAATTAGCAAACCTAAGCACCTGACTTTCTTTCCATGAAAAGGATACCGTTGAACTTTCTGA
Organism: Microcystis aeruginosa W13-11; assembly: GCA_009995705.1. Lineage (GTDB taxonomy): Bacteria > Cyanobacteriota > Cyanobacteriia > Cyanobacteriales > Microcystaceae > Microcystis > Microcystis aeruginosa_F. The sequence goes on along the minus strand of JAADBR010000113.1, from coordinate 5,137 downwards.
ATCAGCCTAATGATTTTTAAAGTCTGCTTGCAGTCATACTCAACTCACCAAGCCAGATCTTCAAAAGCCAACCGATCAAATTCCAAGCTTTTAGCCATTTTCATCGGATAAATATTGAATACTGGCTTGGCTCATTTTTCCCGAACTTTATTGTTTTATTAACTGATCATCACAAGGCGATCGCTTTTTCTATTTTGTTTGCATAAAAAGCGGTCATTGGGAGGGAAATATCTCCATTTTTCAATCCTCATAATTAAACAACTATGATAGACAACTGACCATAATATTTTGGAAATTCTGGTAAACTTTGTGCTAGTCTATATTATTAGGAAAAAAGACGTAGGGAGTAATTTAAGTTGCCTGCTAGAGATTCCAGTCACGAAGCAGTTAAACAGGCCATCATTAATGACGGCTGGATAATTACGGATGATCCCTATGTTATTTCCGCTTTTTATTTGTTGATTTAGGAGCCAATCGTTTGATTGGTATTCGTCGTGGAGATCAACGTATTGCTATTGAAATTAAACAATTTAAAGGTCAATCTCAGGTTACTGATTTAGAGCAAGCGATTGGTCAATATTTATTGTATAAAATCTTGCTTAATCAAGTTGATCCAGACCGTGATCTCTATCTAGCGATTTCTGAAACAACCTATAATGATATGTTTATTGAACCCATTGGGCAACTGGCGATCGCTAAAATTCCGCCAAAACTTCTTATTATCAACATTGAACACCGGGAGATCATTCAATGGATACCTTAAAAACTTATCAGGAGATTATTAAACAAGTCATTAATGATTATGCCAAACTACGGCCATCTCACGGCAATATTCATCTTGATCCAATATTTGATGATCATCATAATCGTTATGCTTTAATGCAGGTTGGTTGGGATCAAGAACGTCGAGTGCGTGGCAATTTAATTTATGTCAATATTGAAAATAATAAAGTTGTTATTGAGTATGATGGTTTAGAAAATGGAATTACTCAAGATTTAATTGCAAGAGGTATTGCAAAAGAGGATATTATTTTAGCATTTTTACCAGATTCAAAAAAATTAATTTAGCCTGAGCATAACTCCATCAATTTAAGCATCCACATTATTAAAAATTTTCCCGACTTCGGTTTAACCAAAAACTGGATTGATCGCCGTTCTTATTTCTTCATTTTCATCAAAAAGCGGTCACTAAAAAGAAAGTTATCGGTTGTTTGTAACACAATCCTGAAGATATAAATCAATTAGTTCCTGATAAGAAATTCCTTTTTCTTTTGCTTTTTTTCAAAGAAATCAATGACATCAATCCTTAAAGGTAAAGTGACCTGCCGCTTGAGTTGTTGAGCAAAAGGATTAGGACGACTTTTTATATTAGCGAGATCATACTCTGATTTCATAAACAATAACCGCGATGAGGACAGTATAGTATTTTGGTTAAATTTAACGAATCAATTATAATACATACAATCAAATTGACGATAGTTCGCTCTTAAAAAATTTTTCTCTCTCACCTCAGAAAAACTGCGATCGCCGTTTTGATTCTGTTTTGATAAAAAGCGATCGCTTCCCCACAATCCCTAAAAAATAACCATAAAATTAATTAATAAGTGGGTAGGCGTTAAAAATTATCAGATGCCCCCCTTATTAAGGGGGATCTCCCCGCCTATCGGCACCCCCCTTATCAAGGGGGGCAGGGGGGATCAAACCTAAAATCCATTATTAATTTAATTATAACCAGCCACTTAGAATATCGGAGAAAGACAAAGATGATTATCGCTCAAGAAAAACCGACTATTGCGACAGTCACCAAAACCCCTGTCACTTTGGAAGCATATCGGGCGATCGCTGAAACTTCTCAGGAACGTTATGAATATTGCCATGGAGAAATGATTCTTATGCCTGGAGGAACCGCAACCCACAGCGCAATTGCGATCAATATCTCGGTTTTTTTGGGATTTTTATTGAGAGATAGGGATTTTCGTCTGTATAACAGCGATCTGCGGTTGTGGATTCCTGAATACAATTGTGGAACCTATACCGATCTCATGGTTGTTAACCATGAACCAGAATTTAACGGCGATCGCAAAGACGAAATTCTTAATCCTTTATTTATTGTAGAGGTGCTTTCCCCCGCCACAGAAGCCTATGATCGAGGTGATAAATTTAGAAAATATCGTTCCCTGCCAAGTTTTTGTGAATACCTGCTCGTTAGTCAAACTGAACCCTACATTGAGCAATATTTCAGACTCGCACAGAGCGATCGCTGGCAACTACAAACCTACGATCAACTTAGTCAAATAATCCTTCTGGAGAGTTTAAACGTTGAACTTCCCTTGCTAGAAATTTATCGTCGTGTTAGTTTTGCCGCAGTTTCACAAATCGGTTAATCCGATTAATAACCTTTCTATTTTGTTTGCATAAAAAGCGATCGCCCCACAGTTTAAACTTATAAAACCGCCATCGACAAAGAAGCGGTGAGAAGTAGTTCATTAGAACTACTCAGGATAGTTAGGCAGAGAATGATATTGAAAGATGCCAAAGATACTGCCGACACTGCCGACACTGAGAATGCTGCCGACACTGCCAATACTAAGAATACTGCCGACACTGCCAATACTGAGCATACTGCCGATACTAACCAGACTTAAAATGCTGCTGGCACTAGCGAGACTTAAAATACTGCCAGCACTGCCTAAACTCAAGATACAGCGATAACTAGCTTTGCTCAGATAATTAAGACCGGAAATCATTTTAAATCGGGGAAAGATTGGGGAATAGTTAGGGAAGTATTTTGCCAAACCTGTTGTAAACGCATAGCCGGCATAGTTAGATAAAGAATATCACCTTGATCGAGAGTGATTTCTAGTAATTGCCAACCGTGGATAGTTTGACCTTGTTTTTCTAAGTAAAGTGGCACAAAATCGGCATTCATCGCCGCTTCCTTGATAATTTGCCCCATAAAAGGATGATTCGGTGTGATTAATGTGGCCAAAGCAACCCAGAGGAGATCATCGGTCATGCCATTACCGAGAATTCTACCGCCCAAAGCGGCCGCAGCGAAGGAATAGGTAGCTAGATCCCGGGGACATAATACCGTATCAAAATCAAAAACCTCTTGAATCGATCGCCCGAATTGTTCCTGAGAGCAGCGTAAAACTAGATTAATTTTAGGAGCGATCGCTTTAGCGGTGAGGGCAATCTCCACATTAATCATATCCTCGTAAGTCACCACGATCAAGGATTCAGCGTTATTAATATTAGCCGTTTCTAGGGTAGCCACTAGACGCGCATCCTCGATGATAACGGGGATTCCCCAGGAGCGCACGGAATGCAAAAATCGATTATTAGGGTCCGATTCAATCACCACCACTTCACAGCCTTGCTCGTGTAATTGTCGCACGATCCGGGTGCCGATACCTCCTAAACCACAGATAATGTGATGATTGCGGACGGGAATGCGGGTAGCATCCCAAAACTGCTTAAAGCGACTACCGAGAATAAAATCGTTGAGGAGAGCATAACAGATACCGATAACCCCCGCACCGACAATCATCATGACCACGGTAAAAATTTTGATACTATCGGGAGTAGATTCGGCCACTTTTTCGTTACCTCCGGCGCCGGTAATCATCCCGACGGAAAAATAGAGGGAATCGACGAGGGAAATTTTTTGATTAACGCTGAGATAGGTAATGGTAGCAAGGGAAATCATCCCCAAGAGGGAAAGGGTGACAAGAATTACCGGTTGGACATAGTGCTGATAGGGACGGAGATTGAGTAGATTTCTCAGCCACTTTTGCAGTTTAAAACGCTGTTTTGCCCTAATTGTCGGTTTATTGCCGATAATGAGATGATCGCCAGTTTGGAGTTTTTTACCCGAAAGAACTGCGGAAACCAGATCGATTTCGTCGTGAGCCGGGAGATAATAGATTAACATCCGGGCCGGATCGTCCCAAAGTTCGTAGAGAGGTAATCCCCACCAAGTATGATTTTCCTCGATAATTATCTCTTGAATTGGCCAAAGGCGATCGAATAGCTGTAATTGACCGATAGCTTTATTACCAAGGGCAGCAAAGGAAAAGATCGGGGCTGCTAGGGAAGCAACGCTCATGCTAACGTGAGCAGGGAGGGTTTGATCGAGTCTTTCTCCTAAAGTTTCGTTAAATAGTCGGTTAACTATCCGAATTTTCGGGTTAATGATCCTTGCGCGGGTGAGAATTTCCAGATTGAGTGCGTCGTTATCGATGGCCAAAACTAGGGTTTCTGCATCCGCAAGGCCAGCTTGCAGGAGAGTTTTAGGAGAGCAGGGATCGCCGATAATAATATCAGACTGGTATTCACAGACCATTTGGCGATCGCTAATCGCTACCACTGCCGCAGATTGTTGTTTGAGTAAACAAAAGATTTTATAACCCGTGCGACCTAATCCACAGACGATGATTTGCGGTTTCATTCGTCGAGCGCGTTTTTTGCTGATTAACCTTTCAGTTCTAGCGCAAAAACTAGGAAAAATCTGTAACTAAAGCTGCAATGCTGCCAATTTTCCTAATCAGGCTTTGAAGATGATAAAATAACCATCATCATTGATTGAATCACTTCAGCCTTGACTCGCTTTCTCTGGGATAAATTTAGTAAAGATTACCTCGAAACTTTTCTCGCTTCTTGCGGTGACGTGAAAACTAGCCTTGATGTGACGGCAGAAACTCAAGAAATCGATGTGTATTTTCGACCGACTTCCCCCAAAATACCGCCCGAATTAGGTTTATTAGGCCGATTAGCTCAAACCCCTTGTCTATTGGAACCCTATCGCAATCCGGTCACGATTGATGGCATTATTGCCTGTTTATCTAAACTGTTTACTGTGCGGGAACAATTACAAAGAGAAGCTCACCGCAATCAACAACCCTTATTAGCAGAAAATATCCCTAGACTATGGATAATAACTCCTACGGCCAGTCAGAGGATTATAACTGCTTTTTCCGCTCTCAATCATCCAGATTGGGGAGAAGGAATTTATTTTTTACCTCCAGCATTAACCACAGCCATTATTGTCCTGCATCAATTACCTGAAACCCCTGAAACCCTTTGGTTAAGATTATTAGGTAGAGGAGGAACCAGAACCAGAGCGATTGATGAATTA
>JAADBR010000112.1 GCA_009995705.1 Microcystis aeruginosa W13-11 | reverse complement strand
CTTTCTTCCGCCAGGCTTTGGCCTGTGTCCATCACCCCTTGAATACGGTTGTCTCTCTTATCCCTACTGCTGATTTTTCTCTCTTTGTCAACCCCTAGACCTGAATATTTACAAGAAACTTTAAATCAAAAATTAACCCAACTTTTAGAAACCTTTAAAACTGATGAGCTTTCCCTAGAGACAATTACCGAAGAAGTGGAGGAAGTTAGGGCTGAAATTTATGGACAACAAGCCACCGATTAAAGTTATTATTGATACTAACCTTTGGATTAGCTTTCTTATTGGTAAACAGTTAGCCAAAACTCTTGTGCCGATTTTTTCTCCACAGCTACTTAATGAGATTAACCTTGTTACCGAAAGACCAAAATTACAAAAGCATTTTCCCCAAAGTAAAGTTCAAGAGTTACTTGAGCTTGTAAACATAATTGGGTTATGTATTGAAACTAAATCAAAAATTAATATCTGTAGAGATGCTAAAGATAACTACCTTTTAGCCTTAGCCAAAGATAGTCAAGCTGACTTTTTAATTACAGGCGATCAAGATTTATTAATTTTGCAACAATTTGGAATAACTAAAATTGTTACTTATCAACAATTTTTAGTAATCTGTAGGTTGGGACTTCGGAACGAAACCCAACTCAATTATTTAAAAGTGTTGGGTTTCACTATCGTTCAACCCAACCTAAGATAATACTTTATTGATGATCGCTGTCAATTTAATTGATGCCCGTAATATGTTGTAAAATCGTATCTAATTTTTGGTTAATCTCATCACGAAACTCTTCAAAATTAGATTGAAGCCGATCAACTTTATCTTCAAGATGATCAATTTCCTCATAGATCCGATCAAAACTCCGGTTTAGCTCTCTTCCTGTCACTTGGGTATCTTCCAGACGCTCCAGGCGCCAATTAAGACTCCTCAATTGACGCTCCACTTCATAATTTTTATCATTCGGTTCCTGAGCTTGTGCCATGGGGAAAATCGTTGAATGAGAACACCTTAACTCAATTATATGTTAACTATTGACTAAATAAAAGATTCTACTTCTCTTAAATCAGCTTGTAGGGTGCGTGTTTGTGCGTATTTAAAGGAAATTTGTTAATAATTAAATTGTGATCGCGCCGTAACGCACCATCTTAAGTTGTAGGGTGCGTTAATGTTCTTGGTTCTTCTCTTTTTCTCACCTAACGGCTGGTCGATTTTTTTGAGAAAATTGAGTTAATAATCTCTAGGTTGAGTTAAGGTTTGTAGTTGCGCTTTAGCACCAACTTCTAGGTAAAATCGGGCTAGAGCATCGACATTGCTTGTCATCCCAAGACTGGCCCGACTTACCCTTACCGTTCTTTGTGGCGAGAAAAAGCCAGATCAGCAGTCTCGATCACCTTTAATAGCTGTTCGATGCGGTTTTCCGTTGGCGGGGCCAAACAGGGAAAAACGGCTAAACCGGGGATTTGATTGGCCACCTCGGTGACAGCCACATCCAGGGTGACTAGGGGTAAATTAGCTAGGGTTTGCGACTCGCTCAAGGTTTGCAGATAAGAGTGTAAATCTTCTGCGATCGAACTATCGATTAAGATAGCGTCCACCTCCCAGACAGTAGCTAAAAGTTCCGCCTGTTCGCAACTATCGGCCTCAATAAAACGATAATTTTCCCGGACTAATTGATTATTCCAAATCCAGCTAAAGGAAGATAAATCGGAGAAATTGGGGGCATAATGGCCGTGTAAACGCAGCAGAGTCGGAGCAGTGGGCCGTTTGCGGCTAGGAACAGGGGAAACGGTCAGATTCAGGCAAGCTTGCAGAGCTGCCGAGGTGATCGGGGGAACCAGAAAACTATCGGCTCCTTGCTGTTGACTGCGGTTGCGCTCAGAATCGGCAGCGGTGACAATAACTTTTATATCTTTGGTTTGGGGATGGGATTTGAGCAGCGTTAACACATCCCAACCGGACAAGAGGGGTAGATTGGGATTGAGAAAAACACAACGGGGTTTTAACTGCCTGGCTTTTTCGATCGCCTCAGTGCCGCTACGAGCGATAATGGCTTTTAATCCCAATTCACTCAAGCGATCAACAAATTGTTCAATCACTTGGGGATTAGCTTCCACCACCAACACCAGACGCTGGGGAGTGGCGGACTCTTGATCGGCACTTTGGGGATGAACCGGCAGCAGTAAAGTAAATTGACTACCTTCCTGGGCCCTGGAGACAAAGGATAGATCACCACCGTGACAGCGTGCTAATTTTTGGCTGAGGACTAAACCTAAACCCGCACCCTCAAATTGACGGGTGAAAGGACTTTCTAGCTGTTGGAATTTCTGAAAAATCAGATGCTGGGATTCTTCCGGAATACCGATCCCCGTATCCCAGACGGTAAAAGCCAGCCAATTTTCCCAACGATTGACTTTAATGCCCAAATTACCGCCATCAATGGTGAATTTCACCGCATTATCTAACAAATGCACTAACATCTGTTGTAAACGGGTTTCATCGGCCAGGACATAATCTAACCCGGATTCGATGTCAAGACGATAGCTGCTGGGGAGATCAAGACGTTGGGGATATTTATCGACGATGATATTGTAAACCCGTTGACAGAGGCGATCGATTTTGACTCTAGTTAAAGTTAATTGTAGTTGTCCTGTCTCCAGGCGGGTTAAATCAAGGAGATCATTAACCAAAGCCATCAACTGGCGACCGCTGCGATAGATTAAATCGGCATATTTGGACTGTCGGGGGTTAAGTTCACCGATTTTTTGTTCCCGCAGCAGATTGGAGAGACCGATAACAGCGGTGAGGGGTGATTTAAACTCATGGCTAACACAGGCGAGAAATTCATCCTTAAGACGATTTAAATGGACTAAATCGGCATTTTTAACCGCTAATTCCTGGCAATATTGCTGTTGTTCGGTGATATCGGTGGCTAAAATTAACCACAGTCCTGAAGCTTTCTCGATCAAAGGATAATTATCGGTTAAATTTAACGGCACGGACAACAGTCGCCAAGTCTTGGTTAAACCCGATGTCACTGTTTCTAGACGCTGGGGAAACAGGGGGGGAGTGGGGGATGGGAGGGTTAAGGGATCATTAACCAAAGCAAAGGGAGATTTATCAATATTAGCGGGGAAAGCTGCCCCGATTTGTTGACACCAAGCCTGATTTTGGTATAAAATCCCTGCTTCTGGACTGTAGAGCAGCAGCGGCAGCGGTAATTGTTCCAGAAATTCCAGAGAACGATCGCTGTGGGGGCGAGGAATGCGATCGCTGATGCGGAGCTGCGGGGGGGGATCATCGAGAATCGAGCGTCCGAGACAAAATTGCAGAAGTTTGCCGGTGTCTAAGCGTCCTAACAGTTTGCCCTGAGCATCGACTAAAATAGGGTCTTTTGCGATCGCTTCTCCCCTCAGGTTGGCCAGAAACTCACTCACGGCCATGCGCGAGTTCAGGGGGATAATCGGACGCAGCCAACCGCTCAGATCCAGACAGTTGGGGGAGGGGTTTCTGATTTCGGGGTGCTGTTGTTGATAGAGGAAGTAAGCAATCAGGGCTTGACTCTCAATCAGTCCTAGGGGACAATACCTCTCATCCACCACTACGATCACTTCCGAATTGCCCGTGTTAATTAAATCTAAAAGACTGGCCCTGTCAATAATTAATTCACAGGTAGTGACGGATTGATTAAAGTGATGGAGGCTGAGGGTAACGCTAGGCATGAGGATAATTAGGGGGCGGTGGCGGTAACTTTAGGGCATAATAAACAAACTGATGGCCAAACTATTAGTCGTCCTAGAACTTGAATTTATCTTGATTATGACGCTCGCTCATTTAGAGAACCGCTCCATTGATTACAATTCACTACGATACCCACTGCCAAAAAGCAAAGTTAACTTTAACTTCCCTTGGCTGATGGCGAGGGGGTTGTCTTCTCAACAGAGAAAGTCTAACCTATTGTTTGTCAATTTCTATCTACCTTGCGGGTGAGAAAACGTTGCCTCCGAGACTGACTATTTATGCTTTTGTCCCAACGGACTCACCCTCGACGGGGGTGGGTTCACCTCTGGGGCTGGTTAATTCTTTGACGGCTTTATTGGCTAATGAACGGTATAATCTAACCTGGGGGTCTTCTTCTAGCGAACTATTGGCTAATATCGAGGCAGAGAAGGAAAAAATCGATTGTTTGCTGGTGGTCTTTCATCCTTCCCTACAGCCGACTTTTAATCAACTCTACGAAGGGGGGATCTTACTGCCAGTAGTGATCATTGTCGCTGACAAGAAGATCAGTGCCCAGATGAATGACTCTCCCACCTGTCTCTATCATAGTGCCGAATTACAAATTACCGTCAAGGAATTAGACAGCATCACCGCCGTCATCGACCAAGCGATCGCTAGATTTCTCCATTTAGCTCCTAACTGCTCTTTTTCCGAGCGGACTACGATTGTCAACCAACCGAATCCCGTGGAAAATAATCACAGTTTTCTCCTCCTACAACAGCGCCGTTTAGCAGAAAAATTAAAAGAAAGACTCGGCTATTTAGGTGTTTACTACAAACGCAACCTGCAGCTATTCTATCGCAATCTTGCCCCGGAGGAAAAAAAAGAATTACTGCGGGAATTAAGAAGAGATTATCGGGAGATTATTTTAAATTACTTCCAACAGGACTATCCGATCAATCAAGCGATCGATGAGTTGGTTAATAATGTCTTTTTTACCGATCTCTCAGTGTCGCAAATTCTGGAAATTCACATGGAGCTAATGGATGAATTTTCCCAACAGTTAAAATTAGAAGGCAGAAGTGAGGAAATTCTCCTAGATTATCGTCTCGCTCTCATTGATATCCTTGCTCACTTGGGGGAAATGTACCGTCGTTCCATACCTCGCGAGGATATCCCTTATGATTTATCTCAAATGTCGGGGTGAAGACCCGAAGCACTGAGTGCGACGGGATGAAACCAAGCGCCAATATAAAACAGCACTTTGACAGGCTCAGTGACACGAAGCACGATTAAAAATAAGTGTCCAGTCTCCTGACAAAATCTCGAATAACTTCTTCTTTTAAGGGTCTTGACCTACTCAGGCCAAATAGCTACTATGTGAGTATAGCGGATAGGGTAATCAACCGCTCTAAAAACCCATGTAGTCTAATCACTACAACCTCTGCACCTTGACAATCAAAGATATAGGGTTCTACTCAATAGTTCTAGTTTCTCACCTGCTCGTGATGTAAAATCTTTGCAGGAACTAGACAAAGCAGTATTTGAAGCTAACGTTTCAATTCAAGCAAACTTTGTAGAAATACAACTATCGTAGGGCATACGAAAAGTAACGCTTAGGGAGAGAACCACCTCTGGGTTGGATAACGCAAGGCATCTAATTTAAGTGGACTCGTTGAACTAAGAATCCCTCGCATGAGTGCGATGGGAGTGTCAATATTGGGAATAGACTAAAATATTCCAGACAAATAGCGATGAACTCCTATCCCCAGCCCCTTTGATCTTAACCTATGAGCGTCTTTAAAAAAACCTATGTTTTAAAACTGTACGTCGCCGGCAATACCCCCAACTCCGTGCGTGCCTTGAAAACCCTGAAAAATATCCTAGAAGAGGAATTTCAGGGAGTGTATGCGCTCAAGGTGATTGACGTGCTGAAAAACCCACAACTAGCGGAGGAAGACAAAATTCTCGCTACTCCTACCCTTGCGAAAGTCCTCCCTCCCCCGGTGCGGAAAATTATCGGTGATTTGTCCGATCGAGAGAAGGTTCTGATCGGGTTAGACTTACTGTACGAGGAAATTCGTGAACGAGAAAATGATAGCTAGGTCTTTGGCCATAGGTAATTAGACGGTTTATATTTATTGAAGAAGAAATGATCGGGACATAATCTAGTACCTCTAGGGGAAAGTCAAGAGTCAATGGAAATCGAGATGGTGTAAAGTGTCTAGTCAGGCCTGATATGTTTCTGTGGAAAAATTAGATAAAAATCCTACTCTTTAAATATTCCCTGGATAAATAATGACTCAATCTAACTCTAATAGCCAATCAAATCCACCGATTAAACCGAAAGGTGTTCGCAAAATTAGAACCCTAATTGAAGGTTTTGATGAGATCACTCACGGTGGTTTACCCATGGGGCGAACTACCTTAGTTAGTGGCACTTCTGGCACGGGAAAAACCCTGCTTGCCGTGCAATTTCTCTACCACGGGATCAAGTATTTTGACTATCCGGGCCTGTTTGTTACTTTTGAAGAATCTCCCACCGATATCATCCAAAATGCCTATAGTTTTGGTTGGGATTTAGAAGAATTAATTGACCAGGGTAAATTATTTATTCTCGATGCTTCCCCGGATCCGGAAGGTCAAGAGGTGGTGGGTAGTTTTGATCTTTCGGCCCTAATCGAGCGCATTCAATACGCAATTACCAAATATAAAGCCAAACTGGTATCAATTGACTCTGTAACTGCCGTTTTTCAGCAGTACGAAGCGGTGTCAGTGGTGCGGCGAGAAATTTTTCGGCTCGTGGCCCGGTTAAAATTATTAGAAGTGACTTCAATTATGACCACGGAACGTATCGAAGAATACGGAGCGGTAGCCCGTTTTGGTGTAGAGGAATTTGTCTCTGATAATGTGGTAATTATGCGGAACGTGCTAGAGGGAGAAAGGCGACGCAGAACCTCAGAAATCCTCAAATTACGGGGAACAACTCACATGAAGGGGGAATATCCCTTTACTATCACCAATGATGGCATTAATATCTTCCCCCTCGGTGCGATGCGTCTAACTCAGCGCTCTTCTAATGTCCGCATTTCTTCGGGAGTAAAAACCCTTGATGATATGTGTGGAGGCGGTTTTTTCAAGGATTCGATTATTTTGGCTACAGGAGCAACAGGTACGGGTAAAACTCTCTTAGTCAGTAAATTTCTGGAAGAAGGCTGTAGGCGCGGTGAGCGGGCGATTTTGTTCGCTTATGAAGAATCTCGCGCTCAATTGTCCCGAAATGCCTCTTCTTGGGGGATCGATTTTGAGGAGATGGAACGCAAGGGATTATTAAAATTGTTGTGTTCTTACCCGGAATCAGCGGGATTAGAAGACCATTTACAGATGATTAAGTCGGAAATCTCGGAATTTAAACCCTCTCGTATTGCTATTGATTCTCTATCGGCACTCGCTCGCGGGGTGACAAATAATGCTTTTCGGCAATTTGTGATCGGGGTGACAGGATACGCCAAACAGGAGGAAATTACAGGATTTTTCACCAATACCACCGACCAATTTATGGGAGCGCACTCGATCACCGAATCCCATATTTCTACGATTACCGACACGATTTTAATGCTGCAGTATGTGGAAATTCGCGGCGAAATGTCGCGAGCGATTAACGTCTTTAAGATGCGCGGTTCTTGGCATGATAAAGGGATTCGTGAATATACTATCAGTCAGGACGGGGCGGATATCAAGGATTCTTTCCGCAATTACGAACGGATTATTAGTGGTTCTCCGACTAAAATTAGCGTCGATGAAAAGAGTGAATTATCCCGGATTGTTCGCAATGTGCGCGAAAAGTTACAGGATGAATAATCGGGAGTTGACTGATGGAGATTATTTTGAAGAGCGATCGGGTAAAGTCGGTCTTAGGGAAAATAACCACCAGATCAATAAACCTAATATAATCCAGAGAATATCTTTAACCCGGCGAATTACAGCAATCGCTAAACCTAATTCTAGACTACCGGTTAAGGAAGCACCCAGCAGCACTAAAGAACCCTCTAAAGTACCGATATTAGCGGGAATAAAAAAGGTTCCAGCGCGCACCAATTGGGCAACGGAATCAAATAACCAAGCATCGGCAAAACTGATCGGATGTTGGAGAAACTGCATTAAAACATAGATTTCTAAAACTCCGAGAGGCCAATTGAGGAAACCGACGATCAAGCCATTTCTAAATAGGGGCAGATTCTGGTAAAATTCTCCTAAACGATCATCGACACTGCGAAGATTTTCTAAAGGTTTAGCTAGGCGATCGCCTAAAAAAGAATGACCTAATCGATTAACTATTCGGGAGGATAAACGGAATCGCTGAATCAAGAAAAATATTAGGATACAACTGGAGAATATAGCAAGACTTAATCCAGTAAAAGTTTTAAAAGAATTGGAGAATTTTGGGGAAGCTAGGAGCAGAAAAAACCCGATAATTGCAAAGAAGACAAGGGAAGCAGTATTTAACGTCTTGGTCAAAATAATCGAGGCACTGGTTTCTTTATAGCTAATCTGATAGTGAGTTTTTAACATCACTGCTTTAAAACCTTCTCCTCCCAAAGAAGCGAAGGGAGTCACGCGATTAAAGGCTGCCCCTACCATGTAAATTAATAATAGGCGAATTGTCCATCGAGGTTGGATAGGAATACTTTTAAAAGTTAGTTGCCAAGTAAAAACATCGGTGAGGAATTCTAGGAAGTAAAGAATAATTACTAATGTCATTCCCCACCAACCGACTAGGGTGATTTGTTGCCAAACTTCTTGTAGATTTGTTTGGCGCAAAATTACCCCTAGTAAAACAAAACCTAAACCCAGAAAGATAAATTTAAGATATTTCATATTAAATTATGAATTATGAATTATCACTGATAACTGAAAAAGCTGATAACTAAAAATAATTCCAACGTTGAATAAATGGCAGCCAATGAGATTCGACTAACTCGATCGCTTTTGGTTCTGGGGGATAATTATTTTTTTTATATCCTTGCAGACTGGCGATATATTTCTCAAAGCGAGGCATAGATATTTTTAGGTCGGGAAGTTGCAGTTGGTCGTAGATTTTCTTGATTTGTGCTAGGGGTTCTTTTTCTAAATCTTCAAAACTAATTTCTACAAAACTATCGGTGGGTAAATCGGCACTATCTCCCAGGAGAGAATTGAGCATTGGGGGATAACTTTTCAGAATCGCTTGCTCGATGACATCAATAGATAAATTATCGTAGGGTTGCAGTGCTAGTTCCGGTAGGATGCGGGTAAAAAAGTGGCGGGTTGAGGGAAAAACTAGATAGGGATTGCGGTAGATATGAATAAATTTAGCATCGGGCCAGATAGCTCGCAATCTGGCGATGTGTGCCGTATAAACGGGGTTTTTGATTAGTAATTGTTTGCCTTTTTGGTGGATGGAAACTTTTTTTAATAGATGAGTATGCCAACGTTGCCAATTGGCGATTTCTTTCTCGCTGCAGCCTTGAAAAAAAACCCCTCGATCGAAATGATACTGAAAACGTTGGGGAAAGTATAAACCATGGTAGTAGGAAAGGGGGATCATGCTGGCTAGGGCGATCGAGTCTTCTTGGGGTGAATTGGGAGTAACGGCGACGTTATCCACATGGCGATCGCTCGGTAGGGCCAATTCTAGCAGCGGTTGAAATGAGCGGACGATACCGAGGATATCCCAGGGTAATCCCACCGCTAGGGGCGAAATATAGCCAAAATGCTCCGATTGACCGAGTAAATTGTGGAGATGGGTCGTGCCGCTGCGCCAATAGCCGACAATAAAAATGGGTGCTTTTACCTGCACGCGGCGCTCATAAAACCCTGTCATCAAAATTCGTTCTAGGGTAGAAAAAGGCAGTCGCGCCAAGGTAACTGCTAGGGCAAGGGTTGCTGGGGCCAAATTGGCGCGATCGATGCCGCCATTGGTCAAAAATAAACGTAATAGGGTACTAAGGTTACTACCGCAGAGGGGATGAAACAAACTGGACATATTAACTATTTTTTGGCACTTTTTTGGCGGATAGCTTGACTGGCCAAGGTTTTACCGAATTCCCAAGCGGCCCCGGGGAAGCGGTGTGCATCAGCCACCACATCTTTAACTGCGGTGACAAGCCAACGGCAATCCTCATCGGAGAGGGTGAGGGGGGGGATAAACTTAATAATATTCATGCCATGGCCCGAAACCTGAGACAGGATTTGATGGCGGGTAAAGAGGGGAACGACGATTAACTGGGAAAATAGCCCTTTATTGGCGGTTTCTAGCATTTTCCAGGCGGCTTTTAGTGACCAACTGCTCGGCTCGGCAAATTCCAAGGCCATCATCATACCCAATCCCCGCACTTCCTGCAAACATTCGTACTGATCTACGAGGGGCTGTAGTTCTGCGATAATTTGTTGACCGATCAAAGCCGATCGCTCCACTAATTTTTCCTCCTCAATCACCTGTAAAGTGGCAATACCAGCGGCCATGGCCAGATTATTTTTACCAAAAGTGCTACCGTGAACCACAGAACGATCCATGCGATCGAATACTCGATCGAAGATCCAGCGACGACAGAGAACCGCTCCCACTGGCACAAAACCGCCCGAAAGAGCCTTGGCAACACATAAAATGTCCGGTTCTACCCCCCAATGTTCCACAGCCCAAATTTTGCCAGTCCGGCCTAAACCGGTCTGCACTTCATCGGCCACAAAAAGAGTGCCGTAACGACGACAAAGGGCAGCCGCCGCCTGGAGATAGTTCGGTTCAGGAATTCTCACCCCGTGACCTTGGATCGGTTCGGTAATAAAAGCCGCTACGTCTTGGTTAATTAGAGCTTTTTCGAGCGCGGTCAGATCACCGAAGGGAATTTCCTTAAAATCGGCGACAAAAGGCCCAAATCCCTCACGATAATGGGGATCTCCAGTGGCGGAAAGGGAACCCATAGTTAACCCGTGGTAGCCTCCCTGACAGTAAACAATTTGGCCGCGTCCAGTGGCGTAGCGGCTGAATTTAATGGCGGCCTCGACGGTTTCTGTGCCGGAATTAGCAAAGAAAACTCGTTCTAATCCGGTCGGGGCGATCGCTACTAACCGTTCCGCCAGCAATCCCGCTAGGATAGAAGCATCCAATTGGACTAAATTGGGCAATGCTGCCGTCAATACCTCCTGTAAAGCTTGGACAATCTTGGGGTGATTGCGTCCGAGAGCGAAAACACCAAAACCACTCAGTAAGTCCAGATACTTTTCCCCCTGATTGTCGAATAGGTATGGACCTTCAGCTTTAACGTAGTGGCGATCGTAGCCGATCGTTTTTAGTACCCTAACCATCTGGGGGTTTAGGTATTGTTCGTGGAGGGCAAAGTTTTCTTCTAGTCTTTTTTCTATCAGTTCTAAAATGCTCATAAATTCCAGATTTGATGACTGAAAAACTAATTTTTAAACACCTCAAACCCGATTATGCTGACAGCACATCATCATGATCTTTGGTTATCTAATATTATAAATTATTTGATATATTTTGTCAAGTATTTAAAAACTTATCTAGGATAATTAAACTAATTAACTCTTGTTGGCTAAAGGTTCAAGGGACTTTTAGATAATTTATTAGTCAGTTTTTATATGGTTGAGGTGCAAGCGATGCGCCCAAAATGTAATATCAGTAAACTGTTTACTGTTCACTGATAACTGATTACTGATAGCTATAAAAAAAACCGACCAACAAGAGAGAATTCCTGTCAGTCAGTCGGTGAGGATAGGCCGAATTTTAGTCAGCTTTATTTCTTAGCGGGGGCAGCCTTAACGAGTTCCAATTCACTTTCAGCGAAGTTATTGGTATTCAGTCCACCAGCGCTACCACTAAAACCGTAGTAGTTAACAGTGCCAAAACGGACGATAACGGGATAGAGGATACCACTTTTGTCAACACTGGCTACGGTTCCCACATCGTTGTACCAGTAAGACTCTTTACGTTTGATTCTAACTTTGGCTCCGCGTTCGATTCCAGGCATAGGTGTTGTTTTTTTTTAGGGTTTAGTTAACAGGTTACAATCAGAGCGAGTTTGCCGAAAGGGTTTTTACTTTAAGTTTTATTGCAAATCTTGCCACTCCACTGCCACGAAATGCCCCGAACGTCCCCATAGGTCTGCCTTTGGTGCAATGTTAACGATTGTTAAGTTAAAGGGAATGGCCGTGGTCAGGTATTTTTGGGCCGACATTCCCACATCTGGCCCGATTTGAAAAGCGGTGGCAGTGGCTAAACCTAAGCCTAATAACTGAGAAATCGGACTTCTGGGGAAGATGAGATGAGTTCCTAAGACTAAGCCGGCGGTTAAGGCTAAAGTTACCGATAAATTGGTGCCACAACGCGGATGTAATGCCAATTGCCCCTCGCCATTTTTGAGACGATGGAGTGCCTGTTTGACCGCAATTTGTAGTTCATTTGTATTAACCTGTCCGTAGAGATAAAAACCCCTATCGGTGGATAGTCCCCCCAGGGCCTCGTTATCCGCTGGGGAATGGTCAAAAGGCGATTGACGACGGGCAGCCATTTCGCTTAATACCCAGACGGTGGCGTGTTCCAAGGCGTGAACCTGTCGCAAGGTGAGAAATTCTTTGACACCGGGGATAAAGCCGATTTGTGCCAGTAAATCGCTGTCTTGCTGGGGCGAGGGGTTAAACCAGTCAAAAGAGGGGTTAGAAGGGCTACTAGAGGTCATAAAGTTGCGCTAGGGGGAGTTTTTTCGAGGAATATGAGGGCGCTATCGGATTGCAAGGCGGTATCCCAGTCGGGGTCTTTAATGGGAATTGACCAGGGTGGTTTCGGCAAAAAAGGGAAAATCTGACCACCGGGGAACTGCTGCTAGTTCTTGCTTTGGGTAAGAAGCGAAAGGATTTCAGTTATCTCGATGGCTAGTCTTGGTCATAGAAACTATAGTCAATTAGCTGTCTAAATAGGCGTTAATGATAGCAAGAGCCACTAAGGGAGCGGTAATTGTTCTCAAAATGCGTTTTCCCAGTGATACAGGCACAAAATCAGCAGCGATCGCTTGTTCTATTTCTGTCTCCGTCCATCCCCCTTCCGGTCCAATGGCCATGGTTATCTCGGTTGATGTTTGCAATTGGGAAAGTAGCGGGGCCACTGTTCTACGGGTAACACCAATATAACAAGTTGTCTGTGGGTTAGCTCCCCGCTTAAGGATGGCTAAAAATGGTTGTGGTTCTTCGATAATGGGAATAATCTGTCTTTCTGATTGTTCTACAGCTTCCCGGGCAATTTTTCGCCAACGGTCAATTTTTTGAGGACTAGGATTGACTAAACCGCGTTCTGTCAGCAGCGGGATAATCCGATAAACTCCTAATTCGGTGGCAGCGCGAACGATATCATCAAAGCCATTTTTGGGAATTGCTACCATTAAATTCACTTGTACTGGTAGTTCGGTGGTTTCGTTTATCGCTTCTAAAAGATGGGCCGAATTATCAATTATTTCCGCTAACCACGCTTGTCCTTGTCCATTTAGGGCAATAAAATGGTCATGGGATTTTAAACGAACAACTTTTGTAAGATAATGACTTTGTTCCGGTGTTAAGGCAATTAACCCGTTTTCTAGGGTGTTAAAATCAAGAAGAAGACGATAATACAAGGCGGTTTAGTCTATATTGCTATTGTGTTCAGAATCACTGTCAGCTATCTATTTTAGCTTTTGTGGTGTTTTTGTATAAGGTTGAGAGTAGATTAGCTTATAGCAGTTCTCTTAATGGTGAAGTACGAAGTTTTCCTTTTGGGTAGTCGGTCGTCAATACCAAATTAGGTTATACTTCATATTTACGATAAAGGCTGTAAGTTACTAGGGCCTTACCTAGTCAAATCTGTTATAAAATTTCTCGTCATCAAGGTATCTCTTGGCCAATAGGAATTAAGACTTGACAATCCCCACTCCCCAACCCACAAAAAATTCATGGACATAACTGCTAAAATTGAAGAACTGGCACAAAAATATGAGATACCTCCCCAACTGCTAAAGGAAGCCATGGCTTTAGAAGTAGCAAAAATTACTCTAAAAAATCGGCGGCTATCACCTAAAATTGTCAAACTTATCGAAAAATATACCGACTCCCCACAATAAATAAACTCTATGATTTTGAGACTGAAACAAATTCGCTTAACTAATTGGAAATGTTATCCCAGTCAAAATATTACTTTTAACCTGCATCCCGACAGAAAAATTCAGATTATCTTCGGTAATAATGGTCACGGTAAAACTTCTCTGATGACAGGGATTTTATGGTGTCTCTATGGGGGAGATATTGTATCTAAAGAGACTCTGAAAACCTATTTTTATCGAGGTAAGGATGATTCTTCACCAGTAATAGAAATGCGGGTAGAATTAAATTTTATTAGAAACGAGAAAAATTACTTTATCAGTCGCACAGCGAAATTAAAAAATAATGGTATCACTTCTTATCCCAGCGTAGAGGAAGTATTATTTTATGAAGATGGAACCATAAGAAGTAACTCTAGGGAATATATCGAAGCATTGCTTCCTAAATCTATTCGAGATTTTTTCTGTTTTGATGTAAGGATTAAATTAAGGCTTTCAGCGTTTCTTAATGAGAATGAGCATTTGTCCATAATTCCCCTAAATGCTTACACAGCAAGGGGTTGACTGCTTTTTGTATGACCTGAATCCTTACGTTTTGATGGCTTAAAAATTGAACAATATACCCAGATAACTCAAACTAAAGAGGCAAAAGAAGCAATTGAAAAAGTTTTGGGTATCCCGGAATTAAGAAATCTGCGCGATGATACAGAAAAAGCCTTACAAGAATTAGAAAAACGTTTAAATAAAGCAGAGGGAACCAGTCAGAAATTTACAGATAAGCTGCAACAATTGCGAGAATTAGAAGAAGAAATTGATCTACAACAAGGTCAGCGTAAAAATGCTAAAGATGAGGAAAAAAATGCTCAAATTATCCATCATGATGCTCAAGAAAAAGCCACTCAGATTGAAAGTTTGCGAGAAAAGTTAGAGGAAATTCATAACTTAGAGAAAAGGCGTATCGGTTTACAAACTGAGTTAAATAACCTGCAAAAGTCTATTGATTCTTGGTTAAAAAAAGCTTCGATACCTTTGCTGATTAACTTTGTGCAGGAAATGGCCGATGATTTGCAAGTTACTAGCTTAAAAAGCACCTATAAAACTAATTCTATAGCAGTTTTAAAAGCAATACTTGACGACGAAAGCTGTCTATGTGGTCGTTGTTTAGATCAAAATTCTCGTGACTTTATCCTGCAACAAATTATCGAACTAGAGTCCTTAGAAGTGGACAACGCCACCAGAATAGAAAAAGACCAACTTAGAATTGATTTACAGGGAATTATCCGAGATAATGCCAAATTTATCAACTATAGTCAATTGCTTTTACAAAGAGATCTTTTAGAAGAAGAAATCGAAGAAATTAATCAAGATATGAGACAGCTAAAACAGGAAACCACGGGAATAAATCAAGACTCGGTGAGGGAGATTTGGCGAAAAGTTGACGAATCGGAACAAAAAGTTAAGGAGATTGAAGAAAGGATCGAACGCTTGCAAAAGCACATTGAAATCAAAGAAAAGCAATTAGAAAATTTACGCAAAGAAGTGGAAATTTTAGCCAGTGAAAATCAAACCACATTGATGTTATCTAATCAGGTTAAAATGGCCAGAGGTTTAAAAAATGCCACTAACGAATTAATCGAATGGAATATCGATAATTCTCAAAAAATGATTAATCAAGTAACCAGCGATCGCTATTTACAAATAACCAATAAACCAGAGGAATATAGAGGAGTAGAAATCACTCCCGAATACAGTTTAGGAGTCCGTACTATCACAGGAAAATTATTAAATCCCGATGTCTTAAGTGCAGGAGAAAAGGAAGCTTTAGCCTTTGCTTTTATCACCGGTTTAAATCAAATAACTGATACCTGTGTCCCCCTAATTATGGATACACCTTTTGGACATTTAGACAAAGAACATCAAAAAAATATTATTAACTCTCTCCCTAATTTAAACTCCCAAGTGATTATTTTAGCCACGGATCGCGATCTTCCCGATCCACTTTTAAATCTGCTGCTCCCCTACACTACTGATATGTTCAAAATACACCGTTTAGCTGCCGATGAAGATGCTTCTGTGATTGAAGTGATGGAGAATTACTAATGCAGAGAATCGATGCCAGTTTGAAGATTTATGCCTCAGAAACTTCCAGAAATTATCTACAGGTACTAAAAGATAATAAAACCTTCGAGCGCATGGTAGATGCCTATTTATTCGCCGCTGCTTTTGCTATTAAAGAAGACTTCAGTATCTACGGAACCACTTTGAGCAATCGACAAGATTTAATTAATATTAGCCAAATCGATCCAGAGGTTATTTTAGCTTTAACCGCAGGAATTTATATTATCTGTAAAAAGAATTCTTATGCTCAACCTAGCGATGGCAAAGAAATTTTAGATAAGATTTGTCAATACGCAGAAGTGGGATTAAGGGAATTAAAAGAACGCTGGCAAGGCAAAGTCAGCAATCAAATCCAAGCTGATATTGAGAGAATCATCAATAATCTCTAAAATTATCCCTATCTAACTATCTTTTTTAGCGATAACGACAAATTACATTCTTTCCACACTGCCAAAAAAGACGGGTTCCACGCGAATAGCAACGATACTAGCTGGACGTAAAACCATATATTCCCCCTGAATATTTCTGATCGGAATATTGATAAAATCCTGAGAATCGGCTTTCGGAACTAATTCGTTACTGTACCACTTTTGAAACTCCTGGATAGTCAAAAAACGGACTTCCTCGCGATGTCCACTGCTCAAGAACAAATGTACGGCGTACTCGTCAGCTTTTCTACTCATTTTTTTTAACTAATCAGATTGAATTTTTGTAGTAAAGTTGCCATTAAAGGCGGAAAAGTGAGACGCAATTCGCTCAGATCCGAGAAAATCAATTTTTGGTAGCTTGGCAGGTCAAAAGCTAGTTTACCCTTTAATTCCGCTCGATTTTGATAGGTTAGCAGAATTTGTCCGCCCTGTTTACAAGCGATCGCATAACCTAATTCTACACCCACTAGGGGACTAGGCAGTAATTCCGTTTCCTTTTGGCTAATCGCCGTAGCATCGGCAATAAATAATAAACTTTTGCGAATTTTGCGTAATTGACTATCACTCAATCTGGTGACATTGCCCTCAGTTCGAGGCGTTTCCTCGATGTTTAAGGGCAAACGGGAGCGTTTATTGAGACTTTCGACAGTTTCGGTCAAAACTGTTTTTAAAGCGGTGCTAGAGTCCTTAAATTGGCTTTGGGAGCTAAAATAAATGACGGGATCCAGCCAAGTGCTGAGGTCTTGTTTAGTAAAGTAAATTTCTTGGGAAATCAGGTCAATATTCGAGATGACGTAACCGCCACTACCTTCGAGGTAAAATTCCACCCTTTCCCCTTCTAGATAGCGTTGGAACCAGACAGAACCCTGTATTGTCAGACTATCATCGAGAAAATCGGCTCTTAAACCCGATTTTAAGAGACTATTGCGACTTAAGCGCAAGTCGTGGGGACGTTTGACAACCTCCCGGATGGGTTCGTATTTGTCCAGATACCAAGCTTTCAGAGCGATGATGGCCATAGGTGTGGCGATTAAATACACTCTCCCATTTTAGCAGTAAGCACCGATATCCTCTCCACATTCATCGGCCAGGTAAGAAAGAGCGCGAAATCTTAACATCATCAGGTTTTCGTAGAGGGGATTTAGCTTGCAAAGGGGGGGAATCTCTAGAATTGTCCGGCTAAATAGGGTAATTTTCCGGGCAAAGGGACATTGAGCCGGAATTAGGCGACAAATCCTGTGAGCTAGTTCGGGTGTATTAATCTCTAGGCGATCAATTCGTTGCCGCAGGGGTTGCCATAAATCCCATTTTGGTTGCGGTGACGGGTTTTTCCGATTGCCTTTCGACCAAGGGGCGATCCAATTAGAGACAATTATTTTATTTGTGGTATAGTCTGATACATCAGCATTGGTCATAGCTTTATCTTCAATTGATTGACTCATAAGGTTCTATCTGAGATTACGACAGGTCGCACAATCTTTCCCGAAAATCCCCTAGGACGTTCGGCCATTTGACCGCTTTAACGATAACATCTCTGGGATAAAATTACTCCTTAAGACTACACAGGAGCGCTGGGGCTGGGTCGAGGAAATTTGAACTTTTGTACTAATTCCCGAGTTATCACCTGCAAGCTAATAGGCAACAGACGACAATAAGATAACGTCATAAGTCGGCTTAACTAGATTAATCTCTAAGCTTCCCCCAAAGATATGGACTCTGATTAGAGCCAGCAATTCTCATTTTAAAAAGTAACAAGTGATACAGACAGAAACAAAGCTTTAAGCAAGCTACAAAATGCGCTCCCGCGAGTGCGACTGCATCGCAGAGAAGTGAGTATATA
>JAADBR010000111.1 GCA_009995705.1 Microcystis aeruginosa W13-11 | reverse complement strand
GCGCCAATATTCTAAGAAAAGTAAAGACAATGCTTAAATTAGATTTGAGCAGAGTTACTAGAGGTATCTTGACAATGCCCATCAGAATTAGATTTTGGTCTAATTCTGTGCTAGGATCTGCGTCGCTTTAGCGCGCAGAGTGTCAATTTAGACATCTCCAAAAATTACA
Source organism: Microcystis aeruginosa W13-11 (assembly GCA_009995705.1). Classification (GTDB taxonomy): domain Bacteria; phylum Cyanobacteriota; class Cyanobacteriia; order Cyanobacteriales; family Microcystaceae; genus Microcystis; species Microcystis aeruginosa_F. The sequence goes on along the minus strand of JAADBR010000111.1, from coordinate 14,862 downwards.
ACCTAGTCACAGCTTACCTTTGTCTTATGTACTAACCAAATAGTTCAGTCGTTCTTAAAAGTTTACTTTTACGTTGAGTTTTGAGGGCATTGCCAGCGAGAGAACTGGTCGTTTTTTTGGTCTAGATGCCTTTAATTTTAACCTAAAATTTACTTTTTCATAATTTTACCTTAACTAAAAATTGCTCAGTCAGGACTATTGGTAAACAGTTAGGGGTGGGGAATGTAAGATATAGACGTAAATATGTTCTCATCCCATCTGCATTGATCCGAGTAACTTAGTGCTTTATTGGTTATTACTCTGTCAAGACTCATGATTAAACGCCAAAATCTTCCTTTTTCTCGTTATTTAACCTCATTTACTCCCTTAACCGTCCTGTTTACCTTAGTATTTCTAGGCGCTTGTGGACAGCAACCCCAACAGCAAGGAAGCCAACAACCCAAACAACAGGGACTTGAAGTCAAATTTCTCGTGGGAAGCGACCTAGCCCAATTCTGTCAGCAAGCAGCCACGAAATTGAACCAAAGCCAACCCAAACTCGCTGGCGGTGAAGCCTTTTACCTCAGTTGCGAAGCTAAAGGAAGTGGCGATGTGGTGCAAACAATTCTCTCACTGGCCCAACAGTACCAAAATGGAACTCTCAAAGCCGATGCGCCCGAATTTCCCACCCTTTTATCGGTCGATGGCGAAATTTATCAGAGTCAACTCATCTACCAGATGAACAAGCTATTTCCTGGGCAAAATTACATCCCGGAAATTACCGACTCACCTCTTATCGCCTACAGTCCGATGGTATTAATGACCACTGCTGAACTCGCCAAGGGTTTAGAAAAAGTAGAAGATCCCTTCGTCGCCCTAGCTAAATTGGACAACTACCGCCAACTCGATCCCAACGCCCCACCCCTCCCCATCACTTACGTCCACACCGCGCCTACCCGTTCTAATTCTGGCTTACAAACCCTGGTGGCCCAATTTGCTGCTGTAGCAGGCAAGCGCCCGGAAGATCTGACTGTAGCTGACGTAGAAAAATATCAGGGACAAATTCAACAGATCCAGAGTAAAATCACTCGCTATGGTACTTCTACCGCTTCTCTTGCCCAATCTATGGTTGCCAACGGACCCTTTTGGGCTTCGGTAGCCTCAGTTTACGAGTCTTTGGTAATTGCTGCTAACAGCCAAGCTGGTTCCAATCAAACGCGCTATCAAGCCGTCTATCCCAAGGCTACTTTCAGTTCTAATAAGCGGGCAATTTTAGCCAATGCGCCTTGGATAAGTGACCAAGAAAAAGAAGCTGCTGAAAAGGTAATTGAATTCATTCTTTTGCCCGAAACCCAACAAATTGCCACAGATTTGGGACTGCGACCTGGTGTTCCAGGAGTAGCCTTGGGAAGCAAGTTTTCTGCTGAATTTGGCGTGAATCCTCAACCCACCTATGACTCTTACCGTTCGCCCCAACCAGAAGTAGTTGAAGCCATGCTTAAAAGCTGGCAAAATTATGCTAAGAAACCGTCGCAAGTAGCAGTAGTAATTGATACTTCTGGGTCAATGGAAGGGCAAAAACTGACATCAGTTAAGAATACTTTACTTAATTACGTTCAGAACCTGGGACCGAAGGAAAGAATTGCCCTAATTAGTTTCAATTCAGTTATTAACGAACCTGTGATTATAGAAGGAACTCCACAGGGGCGAGATCGCGGCATTGAATTTATTGGCCAACTGCAGTCCAGTGGTGGGACCAGACTTTATGATAGCGCCCTCTATGCCCGCAACTGGCTATCTCAAAATTTGCGCCCTGATACTATTAATGCCGTGTTAATCTTAACTGATGGAGAAGATTCGGGGTCACAAATTAATCTGGATCAGTTGGAACAAGAGTTGCAAAAGAGTGGCTTTTCTTCCGATCAGCGAATTGCTTTCTTTACTATTGGTTATGGGAAAGAAGGAGAATTTAATCCCCAGGCTTTGCAAAAAATTGCCGAAGTTAACGGCGGTTACTATCGTCAAGGAGATCCAGCGACTATATCAACTGTGATGGGAGACTTGCAAGTAGAGTTTTAAGTAACAAATTATGAATTATGAATGGAATTCGGAGTTCCGAGGCGCATTTGTAAGTCAACCAAATGTAGAGACTGTGATTAATTCCTGAATTAATCTACTAAATCATTAATCATCAATCATCAACGGTTAACTACAAATGAAAATTGCTAACCCTCTTTATTACCCTTTAGCCGTTTTAGCAGGCGGGATTGTTTTAGTTGTTGGTGTTCGCTTTTTGGGATTATCTAATACTGTTACTTTACCAACAGCATTGGTAGTAACTGTAGTCGGCGCAACCGCCTTGAAAGCTAGAGAACCAGATGGGGGTAAACGGGTCAAACAACAATTACAACAGGAACTGCAAGTTATTCAAGGTTCGGCTCAAAGTTTAGCAGGAAAGGCAGAAGTTCTGCGTCAAGAAGCTAACCAATTATTAAGCAGCAGTTCAGTGCAAATGGACTTGTTAATCGCCGTACAGCAAGCTTGCGATAGTGCTATTGAACTTCCCCCAAAAATAGAACAAATTGCTCAACGTTTGCCAGAAAGTGAATCCCTATTGTCAATCAATGAGTTACAACAGCAACTCTTGGAAGTTAAAAGTAAAATTCGTTCGAGTTCCGGTGTATCTCGTCAACAATTAGAACAGTTGCAAGCCAGTTTAGAACGGAATATTGAATTAGCACAACAAGGACAAGATACTCGTCAAGCAAAATTAACTAGCTTGTACACTGTGATTCAAGACTCGGCTGGGGTTCTGCAACAATTACAAAATAAATTGCGGACGGCTGACTTGACCAATTCGGAAGAACTTATAGAGTTAAGAAATTTGAGTGAAGAATTGAGTGTCTTTCAAGAAAATATTGATTTTATCATTTCTTGAGACTGACTAATCAATCAACTAAACTGGAAAAATCAACCCCACAATACTACCCTGGAGATTGACGAGTAATGAACTTCTTAAAAACAGTTGCTTTATTAGCGTTATTAAGCAGCATCTTAGTTCTGACGGCTTATCTACTCATTGGCGGGACAATTGGAGCTATTATTGGCTTAATTGTTGCTGCTGTAATTAACTTTAGTCTCTGGTTCTATTCCGACCAAGTTGTTTTAGCGGCTTTTGATGTTCGTCCTGCCAATTCTCAAGAAGAAGCTATACTCAAACCCATAGTTGAAGTGCTGTGCTACAGGGCAAATTTACCAGAACCTAAACTGTATATCATTCCTACTTCTTCTCAATCATGCTTTTGCTACCGTTCGGAATCCCCAACACCAGTGTTGTCTGCATTACAGAAGGGTTGATGCAAATGCTTCCCGAAGACGAATTAGAAGCCGTTATCGCCCACGAACTCAGCCACATTAAACATCGTGATACCCTTACTGCTACAGTTGCTGTCACTATTTCTGTGGCAATTTCTCTCCTCACGGAGACGCCGAATGACGGGAATGTTTGCCTTAACTACCGCAACGCCAATCCCATCCGCCTAGCCGCCTTATTCCCTACCTTGCTACTTGCGCCCCTTACGGCTACCTTAACTCAATTAGCCATATCTCGAACGAGAGAGTATGCTGAGGGATGCAGGTTCAGCAAGTTTAACTGGAAATCCTCGCGCCCTCGCTAACGCCCTAGAAAAATTAGAAAATAACAGCCAACAGCAGTCAATATCCACAGAAGAAAACCCAGCGTTGGGTCCCCTTCTAATTATTAATCCCTTCAAGGGTTAACTTGTCAATCGCTTATTTGCTACCCATCCTCCCACTAACAACCGCATTCAAGAATTACTCGCCATGCAACCAGGACTCTTAACGCCTCCCACTAGGAGAAACAGCCCTCAATCGAAACGCAGACGGGCAATAATTTCGGCTGCGATCGCCCTAATTGCTTTCGCTTTAGCTTATGCACCTCTTCCTGGCGTGCAGCAAAACCTTACCATCGTCAGTGGGACGGAACTTCAAGAACCATTGGCAGTCCTAGAACAACAATTCGAGGCATCTCATGCCAACATTAACTTAGAACTCAAGTTTCAAGGCTCTCAGGACATAGTTAATAACTATATCGACCAGAAAGATGACTTTACACCTACTGTCCTCATTCCAGCTAATGGGGAAATATTAGAGGAATTGCGCGATCGCCTGGCGGTACAGGGAGAAAGCAATCCCTTCTACGATATGCCCCAACCCATTGCCAAAACCTTCCTGGTGGGTGTCGCTTGGCCCGAGAGAGGAAAGGTTATCTTCCCTGGGGGACGCTTTCAATGGCAAAGTGTAGAACGGGCCATGCAAAAGCGTAACTGGACTGCTATCGGCGGACAATCTACCTGGGGAAGCTTCGATTTTGTCATGACAGACCCTAGCCGTTCCAACAGTGGTCAGTTAACCTTAAGTTTGTGGTCCGGATCCAGTCTTGGCGGAAGTCCCCTAACTGGTACTAACTTGAATGAGCCAGGAATTCAATCTTTGTTTGCTCTGATTAAGCGTTCCGTCTATCAGCCACCCCGTTCGAGTGACATTCTCTTGCAGGAATTTATTGCTCGCGGACCCAACGACGCTGATGTGGCGACTACCTACGAAAGTATCGCCCTCTATCGCTGGTCCCAAGCCCAAACTACCCAGGGAAAACCTTACCAAATCTACTATCTTGACCCAACTATTGAGACGGTAGCGACGGCGGCGGTCGCACGGCGGGATGTGAATGAGGGACAAGCAAAAGCAGCCAGGGAGTTTGTCGCCTTTCTCAGACAGCCTTCCCAACAAGAAGTATTCGTCCGCTATGGGTTTCGCCCTGTGATAAGTGGCATAAACTTAGAATCAGTCCCCAACAGTCCCTGGAATCAGAATATTCCAGGTGTGCAGGTCAATCCTTCTGTACAATTTAGCCAGCCTCCTGATGCACAACTGAGGAAAGAAATTCAACGTTTATGGCAGCGAGTTAATTAATTTGAATCAATTTCTGACTTGCTTAAATAACGTGGATTCTCTACAGTATTGCCTTGGGCATCGGTATAAAATTCCTTTAAACCTAAGTCAATTCCTGTTATTTGTCCCGAATGTCTTTTGACTACACCATAAATCAAATTCTCCTGCTTGAAAACCGTCAGTAAATCTGATTTTACGTCGATCATCAGATAGTTTGTAGCCTGTTAATTTGTATTCTGGTCGGATTTCATCCCCCGCAAAGGTGAGTATCTTGTCGAAAAATCTAGCGGGGGCATTGATCCGACATTTTAGGTAATTTCCCCTACAGTCCTATTCCTATCTATTCGGTGATTTTCGAGATAATTACGGATTTGTTCTAGTTTAGCCAGGGCTTTTCCTGACTGTAAAGATTGTTGTGCTTGTTGGAAACCCGTGGGGATATCCGGGGCAATTCCACAGCGCCAAAGATAAAAACCACCGTTAAAAATTGCCGCATCGGTTAATTCGTTATTTTCTCCGGCTAATAAACCCTTTAATTTAGCGGTGAGCATTTCTAAAGATTCGAGGGGATAATCCGAGGGACAAAAGCCATAATCGCGAGGATTCAGGAAAAATCGCTGAAAGGAAGGGGGATCGGTGGGATTTCCCAGACCAATAATCGCCGTCCGATTACAGGCTAAATCACAACTCCCCTCTAATCCTTTCACGGTGGTGAAGTGAGAGATATTTCTCAGGGCAAAAGTTTCGCGAAAACGATCCTCGGTGGGGGGATGAACAAAACCCGATATTTGATGAATATTACCCACAAAAGGCGACCACATTAACTCTACCGTGGCCATGGGCGGACGTTTACCGATTTGCTCCCGATAGGTGATGAAATTCTGTACTAGGGGAAAATGGCGCGGAATATAGAAAAAAGTCAATCCTGTGGTGATTAAACAGTCTTTCACTGCTGCTAAGGATAATTGACTAAAATCTGCTCCTAATTGCTGCCAGATTTCTTTGAGGGAAATACCGTATTTAGTCGGCATTCGATCGCCCCCGTGCAGGACTACGGGAATCCCCGCCAACCCTAGGATTAAAGTAGTAATCGGAGTAACCGGGGCAGCGCGAGAGCGTCCATCGTAGGGATTGCCAAAAATAGCTACTGGATGCTGAAAAGAGGCTGATTCTAGAGTTATTTGCGGGCCAAGCTCGGCGTAGGCATCAAGCATTCCCGCTAACTCATCGCTGGTGGGGCGTTTAATGCGATGGGCAATCATGAAAGCACCGATTTGGGCCGGGGTTGCCTCTTGGGTTAACATCATCTTGGTGGCCATTGCCGCTTCAGGACGGGTTAAATTTTTGCCCGTATGGGTGCCACTACCGATCGCTTTTAATAATTCTCGAAAAGTATCGCTCATCTCAAGGAAGAAAATAAAGAGTAAATAGGATTGATGGGGATTGCTAAGGCTGGACAGGTGGATTTTCTAAGCTTTTAACCACACTTTGATTCATTTGCCGCACTAATTGACAAAAATGAGCGATCGGTGGTATCTGTAGGCGATCGCTAGTGGTGACAAGGACTACCTGACGGGTGAGGCGATGACTAAATCTACCATTATTAAGATGGGGATTTTCGCCACTAGGGGGAGCAAGAGGACGAATGGCGAGGGTGGCATCACCACGAGCCTCCATCAGGGCAGATTGGGGCAGAAGAGCGATAATATTACCCTGACGCACCACACCGCGAAAAGCATCAAGGGTGTTTAATTCCATGACAGTTTTTAGGTGGGCATCCTGACGGGAAAACCATTCTTGTACTAATCTTTGCATTCCGTAGCCATCTTTGAAAACCACTTGCGGATAGGGGATTAATTCCGACCATGGCACTTCTTTGTATTGGGCAAGGGGATGATTAGCGGCCATGAGAATTTCGATCGCTTCTTCGTATAATATTTCTACCACCATCTCTGGGCTAGAGGTGAGAAAACGATTATTCATTACCAAGGCCACATCTACTAAACCATCCCGCAGCACTTTTAAGGCGCGATCGCTGCCTAGGGCTGTAACTCTTAACTGCACTTCTGGGTATTCAGCACAAAATTTCGGCAAAATCGGCGGTAAATAGTGGGCGCACACGGAATGAATCGCCGCCACGCACAATTCTGGCTGTTTTCCTGCCTGTAGGTCAGTGATTTCCTCGTGAACATTCGTCCATTCTTGACAAATTCGTTTCGCCCGGGGCAGTAATTTCTCCCCGGCAATGGTTAATTTCGCTTGGGCGGTACGATGGAAAAGAGGTAAGCCCAAATCGGTTTCTAGGGATTGAATCTGGCGGCTGATAGTCGATTGGGTGACTCCACACTGGCGGGCAGCCTGACCGAAATTGCCTGTATTGGCTACGGCTAAAAAGGCTTGCAATTGCTCGATCCGCATTCTTTCTGGTTTTAATTACATTCCGTCATGACCTTATGACAATAACGGATTTCACTGGGACTTTTGGTAGAAATTGCTACCGTTTTCTCAGTTATCAGTTAGCAGTTAGCAGGTGTCAGATTTGAGTTATCAGTTCACTAATTACTTTTTACTGTTGACTGAGCATTGAAAAAAGCTCCCTAACCAAAAGAGTTAGTCACAATAACTAGGGTTTGCTGAAAAAGTACGGGCGAAGCATTCGGATAGAAAATCTACGGTTTCACCGATAGGTTATTGCCCGAATGCTTCGCCCCTACAGGACGCGGGCCGATGAAGATGCAAGGTTTTGAACCACGATTCTCTCAAAATCTTGCACCTGTTTCGCTCGTAAAGCCCCAAAACCCTTACTTTGCATACATTTCACATTTATTCAGCAAGCCCTAACTAATCTTTAATCCTCTGCTAATATTTATTATGAATAAATTGATAAAGCTTCTTCCCAAGCCACTAAAAGCCTATCTCTATTGAAATTGTTTGAAAGTAAATTATGTTAATTTAGCTAATTTTTTTTCTTCTTACGTCGATAAAACTATTAATACTATCCATAAAGGGTGTCTTTTTCCTTTTCGTGAAGCGTCTGAGTGGAAGCGTTGGTAGGGTTAATTTATGAATTAACCCTACCATGATCTTTCCTAAAATCCTTGACTTGTTTCAGTTTTTCTATTAAGCTCAACATATATTTAAAAGGTTGCCAGTCACTCCTCACTTTACAAAGACAGCGATCGCTTTTACTTTTGATATTCTGATGGGAGAATGAAACAGCCCTACCTTGATAAGGGGGATGTCTGATAATTTTTAACGCCTACCTACTTAAAATCTGAGTTTGGGAATCAAAAAGGGAAAAGTGCCAGACCCGGGAGCTTCTGTTTTACACTGGAATTTGGCCGCCTGAATCTAGATCTATGCCCACTCTGACCCTCAATTTTCCCCTGACTGCCGTTGTCGGCCAAGAAGCGATTAAATTAGCCCTACTCTTAACTGCCGTGGATCCCGCCCTCGGTGGTGTGGTGATTGCCGGTCGTCGGGGAACCGCCAAATCAGTCATGGCGCGAGCGATACATTCCCTACTGCCACCGATCGAAATTATTGCAGGTAATGTCTTTAATTGTGATCCCAATAATCCCGACGAATGGGACGATCGCACTGAAGAAGAATATAGCAGTGGAGAGGTTCCCAGGGAAGTTATCCGGGCCCCTTTCGTGCAGATTCCCCTGGGGGTCACTGAGGATCGTTTATTGGGTTCCGTCGATGTGGAAGAATCGGTGAAACAGGGGGAACCAGTCTTTCAACCCGGTTTATTAGCCAGCGCCCATCGGGGAATTCTCTACGTCGATGAAATTAATCTACTCGATGACCAAATTGCTAACCAATTACTCACAGTTTTAAGCGAAGGACGTAACCAAATCGAACGGGAAGGCATTAGTTTTCAACATCCCTGTAAACCAATCCTGATCGCTACTTATAACCCAGAAGAGGGCGATTTACGAACCCATTTATTAGATAGAATTGCCATTGCCCTTTCCGCCGATGGTGTCCTTAGTTTAGACCAACGAGTCACCGCCGTCAATCAGGCGATCGAGTATGCTGTTTCTCCCAGTGCTTTTATCGCCCAATATGCCCAAGAAATCGATGATCTAAAAACCGAAATTATTCTGGCGAGGGAATGGTTAAAAGAGGTAAAAATTAAACCCGAACAAATTAGTTATCTAGTGGAGGAAGCGGTGCGCGGTAGGGTGGAAGGTCATCGTGCCGAGATTTTTGCCGTGAGAGTAGCCAAGGCGGCGGCTGCTTTAGAAGGTCAGGATTTAGTCAGTGCCGATGACTTAAAAAGAGCCGTCGAATTAGTTATTGTACCTCGATCGCTGATTACGCCGCCACCCCCGGAACAGGAACAACAGCCACCGCCACCACCGCCACCACCGGAACCGCCCCAAGACGAAAACCAGCAGGAACAGGAAGAAAAAGAGGAGGAGAAGGAGGAAGAAAAAGAACCGGAACAGCCGGATAATCTGCCGGAAGAATTTGTTTTCGACCCGGAAGGGGTTTTACTGGATCCTAGTGTGCTGTATTTCGCCCAGATGGCCCAGCGTCAGGGGAAATCGGGGGCGCGTAACCTGATTTTCTCGGAAGATAGAGGACGTTATATTAAGCCGATGTTACCCCGGGGCAAGGTAAAAAGAGTCGCCGTCGATGCCACTCTCCGGGCGGCTGCCCCCTATCAAAAAGCCCGTCGCTTAAGGAATCCCGAACGTCGTGTGATTATAGAAGAAGGGGATCTGCGCTCAAAACGGCTGGCCCGCAAAGCCGGTTCTTTAATTGTCTTTGTGGTTGATGCCTCCGGTTCCATGGCCCTGAATCGGATGCAGTCGGCTAAAGGTGCGGTCATGCGTCTGTTAACGGAAGCTTACGAAAATCGCGACCAGATTGCCCTGATTCCTTTCCGGGGTGAGCGAGCAGATGTACTATTACCGCCGACCAAATCGATTACCCTAGCGAAAAAACGTCTAGAAACCCTGCCCTGTGGCGGCGGTTCCCCCTTAGCTCACGGTTTAACCCAAGCGGTTCATGTGGGGATGAATGCCCGTTTATCCGGGGATATCGGTCAAGTGGTGGTTGTGGCGATTACTGACGGGAGAAGTAATATTCCTTTGGCGAAATCTTTAGGCGAACCGATTCCAGAGGGGGAAAAACCCGATATTAAGGCAGAACTCCTCGATATTGCCGCTAAAATTCGCTCTTTAGGCATCAAACTGCTGGTTATCGATACGGAGAAAAAATTCGTCTCCACTGGTTTTGCCAAAGAATTAGCCCAAAAAGCTGGGGGTAAGTATTATCATCTACCCCGAGCCACGGAACAAGCGATCGCATCTATGGCGCGAGGGGCAATTGCGGGACTGTAGCTAGTGATGAGGGGGTGCAGATCATTTTTCTCAATCTACCATCCCCACCCTGGCTTTAAGCCCTACCCTGTCAGGGTTTTAGACTATTCTTGGGCTAGAACCAAATCGCTCCCCCAAACGCGAGATGCTTACACGCAGTTTTTTATACATTTGTATTAATTGAAAAGTTATCGATAATTTCTCGGCAGTGGATATTTCTGTAGTCTTGAGATACACGCCTAAAAATTGGCTATTGACTGGAATTTTGCTGATTTTCTGTTTTTTTAGTTTGGTGTGAGAGAATCTAGAAAAACTTAACAATAATCGGCAATAAGCGAGAGATATACTACAAACAAACATGAGCAAGTTTTAATTAAGAGAACTATGAACTTTCGATTGGGCAAAATCTTGATAGCAGGGGTATTAGCGGTACTTTTGCTAGTAACTTCCTGTGCTAAAGCTCCCTCACAATTTGACCAAGCGCAACAGGAAAGTACCGCTCGCGGGGCGGCGGCAGTGGTGAAAGAATCCACCTCTGGCGGCAGTTTTAATCGGTTTTTCCCGCCTTCTGGGGGAGGATACGAGCGCGTCTATACCCAGGAGAAAAAAGGCTTTGCTGAGGCAAAACTGAAGCAAGATGGCAAAGTTGTGGCCATGTTAGCCCTATCGGACATTAGCAATAATCCCGCCGCGGCTAATAAATTCCAAGACAGTCAAACCACGATTAAAGGTTTTCCCTCTGTGGAACAGGGTGCAACCGCCAGCGCCGTTTTAGTCAATAATCGCTATCAAGTCAAGGTTTTATCGCGGGATACGGATTTTACCGCCAGCGATCGCCAAGTTTGGTTAGCTAAGTTCGATTTAGATGGTTTAGCAAAATTAAAGTAAGGAGACATCCGTGAGTAAGCCAATTTTTGAACTGGTGGACAAATTACCGACGAATAATCTCACCGTCAAAGTCCTCAAAACCCTTGATTATGTCGTGCCGGGAGAGTGGGATAACCTAGTCGGGTTTAAAAATACGATTATCAAAGTCACCGGCGAAACCGACGAAAGCATGATCCAACAGATTGGCGATCGAGCCGTTTGGTTGTTTAATGATAAATCCCAGGGCTATCAACGGGCGCTCTGGCTCTACCAAACCATCGACAGCGCCGATAATGCCCTAGCCACCGCCTCTCTTGCTAATGCCGTCGGTGGTAAAATTCCCCTCATGGGCGGTTTAATCGAAAAATTAACCCCTGCCCCCGAAAAAGCACAAACCATCGATCTAACCCTGAAATTAGTGACCGAATTAATCGCTTTTTGTCAAATTAATGGCATTCCGGGGGATAGTATCGATGATTTCGTCACTTCTCTGGCAGATTATAGCGGCGAATCCCTAATGCGGATGGCGGCGTTAGTTTGTTTGGATGGTTTAATTCCCCTGGGGGGCAGTTTTATCCGCAAAGTGGAATCCACCCTCAGTATTCTTCACCCAGAAGAATTAGAATCTGACTCCACTTTTGGCAGTATCAAAGAATTGATTCCGGGGGGAAATAGTGCCAGAAAATTAGACTTTATCGGTCAAAGTTTCGACTCGACTAAAGGTTGGATGAGTAGTTTTGTCAGCGATCGCAATTTGAGCCAGCAGGGATTATTGAGCAAAATTCAGGGATTTATCGACTTTTCTGCCGATAAATTGGTATATGTTGGGGCATTCCTCGATATGACCACCAACTACTATGAACATACTGGCATTCAAACCCTGGCTCGTCGTTTAATCGAAAGAGCCGTGGCGGAAATTTAACTGCAAGACTCTAAAACAAGCGAAGAAAAAGCTCTAGAAAAAGTTTAGGCTCTTCTAGGTTCTGTGTGATCAGTTTAACTTACATAGGATCGATCGATCTTTGTGTCCTTTGTGTCTTTGTGGTTCGTTCCACCCCCTCGCTCTTGAGAAATGTATCCTAGAATACATTTTCCCACCAAACCTAGGAGAGCCGTGCTTACTTCAGCTATCAAAAAGCAGCGAGTGAAATGCCCGCACAAAATGGAGCGATCGAACAACCCCGATCAATTTTCCTGTCCCCAACCTGATATGATCGAAATTGGCGATCTTACGATTAAGACCAATGCAAAATTTTCCTATCTCTAAACCCCAATGATTTAGGGCTTTTTTACTTGGGAATTTGTCGTTAAGGACAGCAGCATCAGCTTATTTTTTATCTTTAGCCCCGCCTATCTAACCGCTCATGTCTATTGAAGAAGCTTTGAAACTCCTAAAAGAATATGGATGTATTAAACTAAAAATTGCCCAATCTCCTGAAGAAGAAGAAGCTCTAAGACAGGCAATTTTATTGGTTAACCAAGGTTCGGAATCAATTAATTTAGGTATCTGTGCCGATAACAATGAAGAGGGATTTAAAGCCCTAAAAAGTTATCTACAAGCCCTAGGATACCCCCTACCTAATAGTCTCCCAGAAGACCAGCCAGAACAGGGAGCGGTGTATATTAAATATAATACCCGAAGACAAGCTTCCTATCTCGATTCCTATACGGGAACCTATCGCGGTGTCCTGGTTTCTTGTCAATCAGAAAATGATCAATTAGTCGGTACTTATGGTCATTTTCCCCTCGATTTATTCTCCTAAGAGCGATAGTTTTGGGCTTATTTAAGCTATTAACAATCATCGGCACCCCCCAGATCAAGGGGGGATTAGGGGGGTATCAAAGACCAAATCTGGCTCTCTTAGGTTTGGCGGGTGAAATGTATTCTAAGATACATTCTTCCGAGCGAGCGAGTGGAAGGAACCACAAAGACTGATCGATCCTGTGTAAGTTAAACTTATCACACAGAACCGAGAAGAACCCAAATCTATTGAATTCTTAACTTTTTACCTGAAAAAAATATGTATTTGTTAATTCCAGCAGCGGGAATGGGTAAACGGATGGGCAGCGATCGCAATAAGTTACTGCTTACCCTGCACGGAAAACCTCTCCTCGCTTGGACTTTGCTGGCTGCCATGCAATCTAGGGCAATTATCTGGATTGGCATCATGGCACAACCGGAAGACTTTGAGGAGATCCGAGAAATTATCACCGCCATAAATGCCCTTAAACCCGTGCAAATCATCCAAGGAGGCGAAACCAGACAAAAATCAGTTTATAATGGCTTACAAGCCCTACCAGAGGAAGCCCAGACGGTTTTAATTCACGATGGGGCGCGATGTTTAGCCACTCCCGAATTATTTGATCGCTGTGCGGTCGCTTTAGCCACTTGTCAGGGTTTCATAGCGGCGGTTCCAGTGAAAGATACGATTAAAATTGTCGATAGCAAGGGTTGGATTAAGGATACACCCGAACGCTCGCGGTTGTGGGCAGCCCAAACGCCCCAGGGTTTTCAGGTAAAATTATTAAAAGAATGTCATGAACAGGGCCAAAAATTAGCTTGGGAAGTCACCGACGATGCTGCCTTATTAGAAAAATGTGGTTTTCCCGTCAAAATTGTCGTCGGTGAAGAAACTAACTTAAAAATTACTACTCCCGGAGATCTGGCAATTGCCGAATATATTTTAAGTCAACGTTTATAATTTTTCATCTACTTTAACGCCGTCCGGTTTAACAATACGAGCGGGAATACCCACCACCACAATTAGGTGGAACATCCTTGACTAGCACTGAATTTGCGCCCACGGTGACATTATTGCCGATGGTAATATTTCCCAAGACTTTAGCGCCGGCGGTAATCCTGACATTATTGCCAATTTTGGGGCGACCGCTTTTATCTTTATAGCCAAAGACGGATTTTGTCCACAGTGTAGGGGCGAACTGAGTTCGCCTACAAGGTACATTATCAAAGCGCAAGTGCCTTATTTATGACAATGAAGTAACTAGAACTGGCTCCTAGGCAAGGCTAGAGGCCCTATGATCATAATAAATGGCCACTCAAAAAACCCGAAAACCCCATGGGAGTATAGCAAAATGTCTAACGAAACTGTAACTTATTCCCTAGAAGCTGTCCTAACTAGGATTGAGAGTAAAATCGACTCCCTAGAAAAACGGGGATGAGAGATTTGACAAGGTAGAGGACCGGCTAACCAAAGTAGAAATCGGACAGGCCGAACTCAAGGCCGAGTTAAAAGGAGATATTAAGGTATTAGACGAGAAAATCGAGGGATTAACGGCACGGGTTGGTTATCAGGAATTCACCAACCGGGGGATTCTGATAGCTTTGCTGGTTGCCGTCCTGGGAGGTGCTGCTAAACTTTTTGGTTTTTTCCCCAATCCCTAGAACTAGCTCCTAGGCAAGGCTAGAGGCCCTATGAGCATAATAAATGGCCACTCAAAAAACCCGAAAACTCCATAGGAGTATAGCAAAATGTCTAACGAAACTGTAACTTATTCCCTGGAAGCTGTCCTAACTAGGATTGAGAGTAAAATCGACTCCCTGGAAAAACGGATGGATGAGAAAATCGACTCCCTGGAAAAACGGATGGATGAGAGATTTGACAAGGTAGAGGACCGGCTAACCAAAGTAGAAATCGGACAGGCCGAACTCAAGGCCGAGTTAAAAGGAGATATTAAGGTATTAGACGAG
>JAADBR010000110.1 GCA_009995705.1 Microcystis aeruginosa W13-11 | reverse complement strand
ATACCAATGGACTGTTAAGACAATTTTTCCCCAAGGGAACGAATTTTAAAATCGTTAAGCCAGAGGAGGTGGAAAGAGCCGTAAACTTGATTAACAATCGTCCTCGAAAATGTCCTGACTATCGTACCCCGAATGAGGTATTCTATAAAGGTAGATCAGATAGTGATGCAATTCAGACTTGAATCGGCTAAGAAATGGTTGAAAACGATTATGAGAGGGCGAAAGAACAGACGATTGAAACCACTTTAAATCAATGGATGTCTTTTTTCAAAGATGTGGCTTTTCCCACCTACGACCAATGGTTTGCTTTAAGTAAACTTGAAAAAAGATGGTTGTTCACTCAGCGATATTTAGCTTTCAAATACGACAGATTTAAACACAAAATAAACAACCTTGGCAAGTTAAAAGCATAATTCAATTCTTGATCGATTATTTCTCCTTCGTGTAAAAAATAGTTGATAGCCTTTCTCATCAAGATAACGACTCCCTAAAACCAGAGACTTTGTACCTCACCATTAAGATAATTGCTATAGGATAACCTCTGATTCGATCTTTTGGGCTAATCTTAGTTTAGCCGAACGAGAACGGGGATTTTTAGCCTGTTCTTCTCGGCTGGGGATAATCGGCTTTTTCGTGATAATTTTCAAGGAATGATCTTCGCGAAAGCCATATTTGATCAGACGATCTTCTAGACTATGAAAACTGATCATAGCGATAACTCCCCCGGATTTTAGCCAGTGGGGGGCTTGATTTAACAATTGTTGCAGAGAATCTAATTCTTGATTAACAGCGATGCGTAGGGACTGAAAAACCCGCGTCGCCGGATGAATACGTCCATAACGGTAACTAGCGGGTACAGAACTAGCGATGACAGCCGCTAATTCAGTGGTGGTAGTAAAGGGACGTTTTTGGACGATTGAGCGAGCAATAGGACGAGATAAACGTTCTTCTCCGTATTGATAAAAAAGATCGGCTAAGTCTTTTTCCTGCCAATGGTTAATAATATCGGCTGCCGTCAGGGATTGACAGCGATCCATCCGCATATCTAAGGCTGCCGTGTGGCGAAAACTAAAGCCGCGCTCGCTCTGATCGAATTGGGGAGAACTTACTCCTAAATCGGCGATAATGCCATCAAAACTGCTATTTTGTCCCTTATAATCGGCGAAGTTCCCCCACCAGAGAGTTAAACGGCTATCTAGATAGGGTGCAAGACTAATTTTAGCGGCTTCTAGGGCGCTTTGATCGCGATCGATGGCGGTTACTATTGTTTCGGGATGGGCTTCTAAAAGCAAGCGGCTGTGTCCACCGCCCCCTAGGGTAAGATCGAGATAATGCCTCCCGGGTTGAATATTTAAGCCGGCGATTAATTCTTGACTCAAAACGGAAATATGGGAAAAATCTTGATTCATCTGTGCTGATAACTTCCTAAAAATGGCGATTTAACTTAGTGTCAGCAGAAGTCCCTCGCGCTAAGCGCGATGGTTCGACAAGCTCACCAACAGGGATGAATGCTGAATTTGTATATAGAAAATTCCTTAAAAACTATGTTATCATAGTTTTAGTTTCTTGATAACTCTTATGTATAAAGCGTACAAATTCAGACTTAAGCCTAATACCGAGCAAGAAATAGCCTTAGCAAAAAGCTTTGGTTGTTGTCGTTGGTTTTGGAATTATTCCCTGAATTTATGCAAAGAAACCTATAAAACCACAGGAAAAGGACTGACACGAAACTATGTTCAGGGACTATTGCCCAGTCTCAAAAAAGAATATGAGTGGTTGACAGATGCTTATTCTCATTGTTTACAGTTTGTCGCTTTGAACTTATCGCAAGCTTATCAAAATTTCTTTGAAAAACGAGCTAGATTACCAAGATTCAAATCTAAACATGGTAAGCAATCAATTAACTATCCAGCTAATGTCAAATTTGAGGGGGATTATCTAAAGCTTCCTAAAATTGGATTAGTTTATTGTGTTCGTCACAGGAAATTTGAAAGCTAGACGTAAAGTAGCTAAAGTCCATTCTAAAATCTCAAGATGTCGTGAGGATTTTCTTCACAAGCTATCCCGTAAGATAGTTAACGAAAACCAAGTTATTGCGGTAGAAAATCTCAATGTCAAAGGCATGGTACGCAATCATAATTTAGCTAAGGCTATTAGTGATTGTGGTTGTGGAATGTTTTGTACAATGCTTAAATACAAGGCAGAATGGGAGGGGAAAACTTATATCGAAGTTGATAGATTTTTCCCTAGTTCTAAAACTTGTCATGTCTGTCTGAATCAAGTGGGTAGTTTGCCGCTTGAGGTTAGAAGTTGGGCTTGTGAACATTGTCAAACAACCCATGACCGGGACATAAATGCGGCAATAAATATCAGAAATGAAGCCTTACGGATATTGTCGTTAGGAACTAGCGATACTGCCTATAGAGGGGACATAAGACCAAAATCTGGGCGTAAGTCCGTCTTGAGGCAATCCCCCGTGAAATAGGAAGCTCTCAACGACCTTGAGAGTAGTTCACCCTAGAAATAACTGATAGGCCCGGTTTTGACTTTCATCCCAATAACGATAGCCGAGAGTATCGAGAAAAGCTTGCCATTGATTCATTTCATCGGGGGGGACCTGTATGCCCACGACGATGCGCCCATAATCGGCCCCGTTGTTGCGATAATGGAAAACACTGATATTCCAGTGGGGACTCATGGAGGCGACAAATTTCATTAAAGCCCCCGGTCGTTCGGGAAACTCGAAGCGATAAAATAATTCATGATCGGCTAAATGCGATCGCCCTCCCACCATGTGGCGCAGATGCAATTTAGTCAATTCATCATCGCTAATATCAAGGGTTTTAAAGCCGCAAGCTTCAAAACTCTCGGCTAATTTCTTGGCATCGCTGCGATTTTCGATCTGGGCGCCGACAAAAATATGCGCTTCTTTTTCATCGGCAATGCGATAACTAAATTCGGTTAAATTGCGTTTGCCGACACATTCGCAAAAACGCCGTAAACTGCCCGGTTGTTCGGGAATAGTCACAGCATACAACGCCTCGCGCCGTTCCCCTAATTCTGCCCTTTCCGCCACAAACCGCAGACGATCAAAGTTCATATTCGCCCCACAAGCCACAGCAACGAGGGTTTTATCCTCAATTCCTTCTCTTTCTACATAAGCTTTCGCTCCTGCTACCGCTAATGCCCCCGCAGGTTCTAAAATCGAGCGTGTATCCTGAAAAATATCCTTAATCGCGGCACAAATATCATCCGTATCCACGAGAATAATCTCGTCCACATACTGCTGACAGAGACGAAAAGTCTCCTCTCCCACCTCCCGCACCGCCACCCCATCGGCAAATAATCCCACTTGCGACAAACGCACCCGATAACCGGCTTTTAGGGATTGATTCATCGCGTCTGAGTCCACAGGTTCCACCCCGATAATTTTAATTTCTGGGCGTAAACGCTTGACATAGGCTGCAATACCTGATATTAGCCCACCGCCACCAATAGCGACAAAAATGGCCTCGATCGGTTGCTGATATTGTCGTAAAATTTCCATACCGATCGTACCCTGGCCGGCGATTACCTCTGGATCATCGAAGGGATGGATAAAAGTTAAGCCTTTTTCCGCTTCTAACTGCCGTGCGTAGGTGTATGAATCATCGTAGGTGTCACCGTGCAGGACAACAATCCCCCCCCGGGCTTTTACTGCGTCGATTTTGACTTGCGGAGTGGTGACAGGCATAACGATAATCGCTTGGGTTCCCAATTGCCGCGCCCCCAAAGCGACTCCCTGGGCATGATTTCCCGCCGAGGCAGCAATTACGCCTTTTTGCAACAAATCCCTTGACAAATGCGCCATTTTATTGTATGCGCCGCGCAGTTTAAAAGAGAAAACCGACTGCATATCCTCGCGCTTGAGTAAAAGCTGATTGTGCAAGCGTTGGGAGAGATTGGGGGCAAATTCCAAGGGGGTTTCTTGGGCGACATCATAGACGCGTGCGGTGAGGATTTGAACCAGGTAATCGCAGTACATTATTCTTTTTTGGCAGTGGGGATTGGCAAGTCAGGCTAGGATCCAGAATAGATCATCGTCAGTCCGATTAGCAATAAAGAGCTATCAACCGTCAGACTTCGGCGTGAGTTTTTGTCGAACGATTTTTGCTCTCCGCTGCCTAGGGTTGTTTGGCTTTTAAAATACGGGCAATCTCAAAAAATAGCGTGCCTCTGGTGTCGTCAAATCTCTTTAGATCACCACAAATACTAAAAGGGGGACATCCACAAAAAAAGGATGGTGGGTTACGCTTATTGACCCTCAGTTTTCTAGGAAATCACAGCGAAGAATAACAGAATTATATAATTTACAATTCATCTTGTTTAAGATTTTGAATCGATTCAATCTTGGAAACTTCTACGGCGATAACTGTATAAGCTTTTCCCTGATTATTTAACACTTCTAAAACATAGCCATCCTCTTGGCCTTCGGGTCGAGGACAATAATCCACGATAATCGCGTGAGTGCCACGAGA
Organism: Microcystis aeruginosa W13-11; assembly: GCA_009995705.1. Classification (GTDB taxonomy): domain Bacteria; phylum Cyanobacteriota; class Cyanobacteriia; order Cyanobacteriales; family Microcystaceae; genus Microcystis; species Microcystis aeruginosa_F. The sequence goes on along the minus strand of JAADBR010000110.1, from coordinate 10,148 downwards.
CAAATTAGATTCTGGCAGATCTTCGGTTAATTGAACTTCGGAAAACATATCAAATTTCGGTTCTTCGGTTTGTGTTATGCAATAGACGGGGGTTATAAGGGATGGAACCCTTATTTAGAAAGGCATTTGGCGATTTTTGTCGATTGTTTTTGCTCTAGAGCGAACTAATCAATTAAATCTCTTGCCAGATAAGAATTTAGTCGATTTATGCCCCCCTATCGAACCATACCAAGTAACGAAGATCCATAAAATGTTGGGGCTGAACAAGGTTCAACCCCTCAATATTTTTCTACTTGCGACCCGGAACTGTATATTTAAAATTCATCGGGCCGGTATAACCGGAAACCTCCGCTAATTTCTCTAATCTTTGGGTTCCCGAATATTCTTGACCCTTAATAATCCAAGTGGGGAAACCTTTAATTCCGGCATCGCGACAAGCTTGGGGATTACCATTAACCCCTTGGGGATCGCATTCGATATAAACCCCTTCTTTTTTGAGGATTTCTCCCGCTTCCTTACCGAATAACTGTTTTTGATCGTAACAGTGGGGACACCAAAAAGCCCCGTATTCTCTCGCACCAATTGCTTTTAAATGTTTAGCCAGGGCAATTTCTGTCTCTTCCGAAACCGTGGTTACTTCCCAACCATAGGGGGGTGTAGCCGCTGTCATTGGCCGGGTAATTTCTTCTTTTCCTCCTGCCACCGTCGGGGAATTTACTCCCGCATAAACCGCTAAAGTTCCCACCAAAGTAACCATGGCCACTACAACCATCGGCAGTATAATTTGTCCTAAACCTTCCCATTCGCGACCGACAATTGTGAGAATTAATAAAGTTAAAGCGAACAAAGCCGAAGTGATGCAGTAGGGACACAATTCCTTTAATTCCGTGGCTAGAATATACATTAAATAACCACTAAATACCGCCATCGCCGTCGCCCCCGCTAACAGCAATAGCCAAGTATTATTTTCTAAACTTTTGCGGAGATTTTTCTGAATTTCCCCATTAATAAATAGAGGACTGAGGGCAAAAACTGCCATGGCAATGTAGGCCAAAAAACCGAACAAACTCAAGGGTAGCCCGAAAACCGTAGCGTAGGGACTATTAAGAACACCAGTACAACCAGCCCCATCACTAGCCCCGGCGGTACAGGCTGTAGTCCCTCCCGTCAGTTTGGTAATGGTCAAATAGCCAGTCAGAATCGCCCCGACGATTGAAACGCCTCCAATTAGAGGCCGGGAGTAGCGATGAATCCAAGGTACAGAACGACGACGCATAATATTATTTAGATTAAATCAACGATATTGTGAGCATTTTGGGTTAATAGGGTTTTCGGGAGCTTGATTTCGCCTAAAGGTCAAAAAATAGCTATGTATTAGCTGAAAGCTTGACGGCTGAAAGCTGACGGCCGATAACTATCCGCCATTCTAGCAAGGGGTTATGTGGACAGAGGCAAAGAAGGGAGAGAATTATTAATTTTTGCCTTTTGATCGTTGATCTGTCGGGCTGTTTCCACAAATTGCGACACCCGGATCGGATCCACCGGTTCAGTAATTTTGCCATGACGCTTGAGGGAACTGGCCACGATCACCCCATCGGCGGCCAGCAGCAACCGGCCGATATTGTCCAAATCAGCCCCGCTGCCGATAAAAACCGGTGTTCCCTTGGCCGCCGCCACTGCCAGTTCCAAATCCTCAAAACTGGGGGGACTACCGGTGGCCCAACCAGAGAGAATCACCCCGTCTGCTAGTCCCCGTTCGATCGTATCTTGCACTGCTGTAGTCAGATTAGGAGTTCCCAAGGGGCGAGCGTGTTTAACCAAAACATCCGCTAAAATTTTGACCTCAGACCCCAATTCGCGCCGATAACGCAAGAGTTCGTGGGCTTGACCCTCAATAATGCCCTGATCGGTGGCCATAACCCCCGTTAGCACATTAACCCGAATAAATTGGGCATTGACACAGGTAGCGATCGCTAAGGCACTATGGGCATCATTGCGGAGAACATTAAGACCAATCGGTAAGACCACCAGATTTTTAATGCGATCAACAATTAACGTCATGGCACTAACCACGGCAGGATCCACCTGTTGCTTAGTAAAGGGGGCATCAAAAAAATTCTCGATAATCAAACCATCAACACCACCAGCAGCCAAAGCCGTCGCCTCCTGTTCAGCTCGCTCGATCACCGTCTTGAGACTACCACCCCAACGGGGGGAAGTGGGCAGGGGGGCGAGATGAACCACGCCAATAATCGGGTTTTTTGTCTTGAAAGTTGCAATTAAGTTCACAGCGTCTACTACTCTTAGCGTCCCCAACCAGGTGCCGCTCACCCATTTTAACAGGGTGAAGGCCTACCCACGATTCCACGGGGAGGAAATTATTTTAACTTAGTGTCAGCAGAATTCCCTCGCGCTTAGTGCGATGGGACAGGGCTTTTAAAGGGGCGAAGTAATTCACCCCACAGTTACCCTCATGAATGCTGACTTTGTATATAAACAATTCCAAAAAACTATGTTATCATGAACGAGTCTTGACCACTATTCCTTAAGCGATAACCAAGCTGAACGGGTCGTGTTGCAAGAAAAAGTCTGGGTCTTAGGAACTAGGACTGCTGCCTGTAGAGGGAGGGTAAGACTTGCTATCTTTCAAGGTAGAAAGCGCATCCCATTGAAGCAGGAAGCTCTCAAATCCGTTGAGAGTGGTTCACAGTGTCTTAACATTAAAAGAGAAGTTTAAGATTTGGTTGATACTTGATCGCATGGGCAATAAGCCAACCATCGCCATCTCACACCTAGGCTGTGAGAAAAACCGGATCGACTCCGAGCATATGTTAGGACTGCTGGCCAAGGCCGGCTATCCCGTAGATAATAACGAGGAGTTGGCCGATTACGTTATCGTTAATACCTGTAGTTTCATTCAAGCAGCTAGAGAAGAATCCGTTCGTACCCTCGTGGAACTGGCGGAAGCTAATAAAAAAATTATTATCTCCGGCTGTATGGCCCAACATTTCCAAGATGAACTCCTGACGGAATTGCCGGAAGCCGTGGCCATTGTTGGCACGGGGGATTATCAGAAAATCGTCGAGATTGTCGAACGGGTAGAGACGGGAGAACGAGTCAAAGAAGTCAGTGCCGATCCCACTTTTATCGCCGACGAAAATCTGCCCCGTTATCGCACCACTAGCGAGGGAGTCGCCTATCTGCGGGTGGCCGAAGGCTGCGATTATCGCTGTGCTTTCTGTATTATTCCCCACCTGCGCGGCGATCAGAGATCCCGTTCGATCGAGTCCATTGTCAAGGAAGCGCGACAATTGGCCAGCCAAGGGGTTCAAGAATTAATTCTCATTTCGCAAATAACAACCAATTATGGGTTAGACTTATATGGCGAACCCAAATTAGCGGAACTCTTGCGAGCGCTGGCAGAAGTCGATATACCTTGGATTCGCGTTCACTACGCTTACCCGACCGGGTTAACGCCAAAGGTTATCGAAGCGATCCGAGAGAGCCCGAATGTTTTACCCTATCTAGACTTGCCGCTACAGCATTCCCATCCCGACATCCTGCGGGCGATGAACCGTCCCTGGCAAGGACGAGTCAACGATGGCATTATCGAGCGGCTCAAGCAAGCTATCCCGAACGCGGTTTTACGAACGACTTTTATCGTCGGTTTCCCCGGAGAAACCGAGGAACATTTCAGCCATCTGCTGGAATTTGTCAAGCGTCATGAGTTCGATCACGTCGGGGTGTTTACCTTCTCCGCCGAAGAAGGTACAGCCGCTTTTGGCCTGCCTAATCCAGTGCCACAGGCAATTATGGACGAACGCCGCGAAAGGTTGATGTTAACTCAGCAACCGATCTCGGAGCGCAAAAATCAAGCTTATATCGGTCACACTGTCGATGTTCTCATCGAACAGGAAAACCCGGAAACAGGAGAATTAATCGGGCGTTCCGCTCGTTTTTCCCCGGAAGTGGATGGCTTGGTTTATGTGACAGGGGAGGCGATTCTAGGTGCGATCATACCAGTCCGAATCACTGCGGCCGATACCTACGATCTCTACGGCGAAATAGTCTAATTTTTCGATTTTTCTAATTTAATTCCCACAAAACAACCCTTATGACCACTGGTTTCAACAATTTAGGTTTATCCGATAGTCGTATTCAACACCTAGAAACGCTTGGATTCACTACCCCCACGGAAATTCAAACCAAAGCCATCCCTCTCCTTCTAGAAGGGCATGACATGGTAGGAATGTCACAAACGGGAACCGGCAAAACCGCCGCCTATTCCCTGCCTTTACTGGAACGCATGGACACCAAAAATCCTAACGTTCAAGCTTTAATCCTCACCCCCACCAGGGAATTAGCCCAACAGGTGGCCAGCGCCATCAAAGATTTCTCTGATGATCGTCGTCTCTTTATCCTGACAGTCTGTGGTGGTCAATCCATGGAACGTCAGATCCGCAGTCTGGAAAAAGGTGTCCAGATTGTGGTCGGGACTCCTGGCCGGGTAATTGATCTGCTTGATCGCAAAAAACTCCATCTCGAATCCCTAAACTGGGTAGTCCTCGATGAAGCGGACGAAATGCTCAGTATGGGTTTTATCGATGATGTTAAGAAGATTCTGCAAGCATCCCCCTCCACCCGTCAAACTGCCTGTTTCTCGGCCACTATGCCCCGGGAAATCCGCGATCTAATCGCTAATTTCTTGAAATCTCCCGTTTCTGTGACGGTTTCTCAACCCCAGGCCGCCCCTGCTAAAATCGAACAGAAAATTTATATGATCCCTCGCGGTTGGACGAAATTAAAAGTCCTGCAACCCCTGTTAGAGATCGAACCCCTAGAATCGGCGATTATTTTCGTCCGCACCAAGCAAACCGCGGCCGAATTAACCAGCAAACTGCAAGAAGCGGGACAAACGGTGGATGAATATCACGGTAACTTAAGCCAAGTGCAACGGGAACGACTGGTGCAACGTTTCCGCGAGGGCAAAATTAAATTAGTGGTAGCCACGGATATCGCGGCCCGCGGTCTAGATGTGGAAAATCTCAGCCACGTTATTAACTATGATCTGCCAGATAATGCGGAAACCTATATTCACCGCATTGGCCGCACCGGCCGCGCCGGTAAAACGGGAACTGCTATATCTTTAGTAGAACCGATCGATCGGCGTTTATTACGTCAGATTGAACAGCGTCTGCGTCAACGTCTGGAATCTAGTCCCATTCCTAGTCGCGCGGAAGTAGAAGCAAAACGCCTGGCCAAGCTGCAAAATCAGCTAAAAGAGGCTTTATCGGGGGAACGGATGGCTTCTTTCTTGCCTTTAGTGCGCGATTTAAGTGAAGAATACGATCCCCAAGCGATCGCAGCTGCTGCCCTGCAAATGATCTACGATCAAAATTGTCCCCAGTGGATGAAAACCGATTGGGAAGTTCCCGCACCGACGAGCAGTAAACCGGTGATTAATAAAACTCCCCGCAGTGGTGGTAGTAAGTACCCCTCTAAGTCGAATAACCGTCCTTCCTTGGACAAAAAAATCGTCTTTCAGGAACGTTAATTTTTAGTTCTTGAATAGATAACTTTAAGAGTTGATAGACCTTTTTGGTTCTATCAACTTTTTTTTGTCAGGTAATTTCCCAGTACGTCGTCAAAAGCATTCTACATAATTTTATAGCTAAACTTTTGATAATTAATTCTAATCAAGTATTTGAGCTTTGTTTGACATTTTTGCTGATAATTACTATATAATTGTCTTAAATGAATAAATTTGAACATTTAATATGCCGAGTTCGTCATAACCTTATCGTGGGAGGGTACAAGCTCAAGGAGACGATATCCAGCAAAAGGGTGGATACAGTTGTTCTTGGGCAAGAAAAAATCCTGTTACTGCTGAAGAGGGATTATTATTTCTTGCTAAGATTAAAGGGCAATGTAATGAATTTCAACGAGAGGAACGGAAACAAGCTTTTAGAAAAGCTGAACGCTTTGTTACAAATGCTCGTGAGCAAGGTGGTGTCACTCCAGAGGCACAACCGCACCCATTTCAGGATTCTAAACGTGAAACTAAAAACGCCCGTGTAGATATTGAAATTCGCAGTGGTCTTACCTTTATCCCTTCGCCCCAAACAGAATGACAACGATGCTTAGAAGAGTACAACAATTTTTAGACTCTGGCGATAGTGATAACGCTAGAGAAGAAATTGATAGAGCTTTCGGCAATCTGAGAAGGGTAGATAGTCATGTTAGAGAGTTTGCCGCTCTGTTGGCACTGGGATCGATCGAAGCTTCAGAAATCGGCTTAGGAGTATTGGGACGTAAGCTTCTACAGAATGACAGCGAGATTAATAATGAGGTTATTTGGTTATTTATTGCGTCAATTTTATCTCGCAATAGTATTCCCGCTGATAGTCCATCTAGAATCAGCCTACTTGTTCTTACCGCTTCTGTCAATAGTTGGGAATTACCAATTTTTGCGCTTCTTGCCCCTGCCCTCGACGCTTTTTTTAAAGTTAGTCTTGCGGACGGAACCCCTTTAATTGCCGAACAAACTCTTGATTTTTTGACCACTTGGGGAAGAATTTATGCTAAAGCACCTCATGTCAAAACGCAGCTTCAAGAACTTCAATCTACTGGTAATAATCTATTAGAGCAAGTGGATGACTTAGAGTTAAAAGCTGAATGGTCAGAGGGAATTAATATATTTTTTGAAGAAGCCAGTACAACCAAATATTCCGATAGTAATGTTTTTTATGCTGGCCAAGACTTAATTAAAAAAATTTATAATACTCAAAGTTTACAGCGCGATACAGAAGATAAGAATTTGGCAGAGACGAAAGACAAGTTACTCCGATTAGTAACTTCGTCTCTTGCTACTATTTCAACAGTTCTTGATAGTCATGGAGTAATACTAAATCCGGTTATTAAAAACTGATTATTTATTTCCCCTTTTGTCTCTTGCCTTTTGCCTGTTCTGATATGTAGCGCATACTCAACGGATTTAGTATTAACCCTATATACTTTTGACTTTTTTATACTGTTCCGTCACGGCGGCATTTAATAGATCCTCTTTAAAATCTCTGATTAATTTAATTACTAAATTATAAATACTGATGTATTCTTCATAATCGATAGTTAAATACTTGCCATGAGCAATTTTATTTCTTTGGGTGAGAAGTTGTTCATCAATAGCTTTCTGCCGCAGTTGATATTTACTATCATCAATTCCTAGAATAGTACAGATATCAGTGAAAACTTCAAAATTGAGATTAGATTTGGTGTTAATAATATTTTCGTAGGGTATAGAAGCTCTATTTTCTAGGTTATCAAGTAAATTTTTGATCATCTCTTTTTGTAACTTAAATTTATTGGTTTTTATTAACTCATTTATAGATTTTCTAGAACTAAGGGCAACGAAACAGTAATCCAGTTCATGATAATTTAATCTTCTTAAGGAAACAAACTGCAAATAACATTCTGCTGCATATTTAATAAAACCTTCCCAATGAGCATAGAGAGTGTTTATTCCGGCTCTAATTAATACATCTTGCTCAGTTCCTTTTTGTCGAGGAATTTTAGTTTTTAAAATACTAAGTTCTCTGATTCGCCATGCCATATCTTCATCTAAGTTTTCCTGGAAAATTTCGATAGTTCTATTATCTTTACTCATTACTTTTTAAAATATTTTTTGCCAAATTCAATCATTTTGTGCATTCTAGTTCTAGCTCTCGATCCTGTACCGATGTTAGAAATGAAGTCAGATTCTGACCACATTTCCTGAACTTTTGTTTTTAGCAGTTCAATATCTTGAGTGGAGTAATCATCAATATTTTCTCGTAATCCTGTGGTGATCGCTTCATAAGCAGAATCGAGAAATTTCCCCTTGAATCTTGTTCCATCATATTTGGTAAAAGTATCTTCATTCGTCGCTTGAGCAAGCAATGAAAACATTTTAGCGAATTTTTGTTGCTCTAACACACGCTCAAAAGTGGTGGAATTACATAGTTCTATCAGATAGTCAGTCAAATATTCATTAACATCTTGTTTGTTAAATGATTTTGGATCAAATGTGGGAGCAGACAGGGCAAAATATTTGATAATTAGTTCCAAGTCGTAGCGTTCTTGTCTTAATCGCTCGGATAGGGAAATACAATTTTTAAAGTCCTCATTTTCTGCCAAGTCTTCTAACCACTTATATAGGCTTTTATCTAGCATAATCAAAAGACAATTACGCACCTCTTGATAAGATAAAAAAGAGCCACCGGCATTTAAACGATCAAAAACTTCAAACTTAGCATTTTTATCCGATTCTTTTTGGATAATCTGAACCTGTATTTTCGCTCTTTTGAAATCTATTTTTAGAGATGGGGGCAAATTATACTCTCCTTCCTCTGCACCTTCCCACATAACTCCTTTTAAGCTAGGTAATAACTTAGTACCTTGAAGCACCAGTTTCGGTTTTTTCTTAGTTTCATCGTCCTCATCTCTTAAATCGCCAACAAATTCCAAAATTGTTGAAATCCTTTGTAATCCATCCACCAATTCCCAAACACTATCTTCTTCTCTCTGATAGACAAAAATAGAGGGAATAGGAATTCCTAATAGTATCGATTCTATGAATCGGCTTTTTTGGGCTATTGTCCAGCGAAAATATCTTTGAAAATCTGGATTAATTGTCATTTCTTTGTTATTATAAAGACTAATAATCTCTCCGATTGACATAGGATAGTTATCGGTACGAAATTCTTTAGTTTTTGCCTTAACTTCTTCTAATAAATTCATCTTATAGCAGTTATCTTAATGGTGAAGTACACAGTTTTCGTTTTGGGGAGCCGGTCGTCAGGATTCGATACCAAATTAGGTTACACTTCATCTTTAGGAACAAAGCTGTAATTTTTCTATACTCAGTATAATCCCTCTATTCTACTTTTATACCATCCGCCAATTCAAAAATGAAACGCGTCAACCTCAAGAGTTGACAGAAAAAGGCTCATCCCCGCAATTGGCAAAAACATCAATTTTCAGGTGGCTAATCTGCAAAGACGCGATTTATGTCCCGATATTGCGGTGATGTTAGCTTGGATTGAACAGGCGAAAAGGTTCCCCAGTTAAAATAAGCCCTATTTCTGATAATTTTGGCATAAATTAACCAAAAGTACTGCCATTCCATCCCCAAAGATCACCTTTCGCCTCGGCAAATTCTAGATAAATGCGATTTTTCGGTATTCCTAAATAAGCCTCAATTTCTTGACAAAAATCACTACTCATGCTTTTAGTTTGAGCGGCGGAAATAGAACCAACACTTTTAATCTCCACATAACACACCGGCTCAAAAGTGCCAGCAAAAGTCATTTTTATCCCCGATTCTAAAGCTGTCATCACATAGGATTCTGGTTTCCGGAGATGTTTAGCTAATTTAGCCGAAAGACCCTGCAAAAGTTGATTAACCGTCTCATCATTGGGGGAGGTAACAGAAGTTTGAATTTTAATTAGAGGCATAGGAAAAATCTCAGCAATATTTTTCTATAATATAGCGTTTCCTGTTCGCAAGAGGTACATTATCGATGTTAAAAAGCTTAATCAGCAAAGGTTTAAGTTTGCTAGACAGGTGTGGGAACCGCTATAAGTACCTTTTTTATCCAGAAAAGCGATCGATGATTATGATGACTGTGATCCCTTCCGTTTTTTAGAAAGGGTTGCCACTTCTGAGCAAGCTTTTTCACAAGCAGAACATATCAATGTTGGCGATGGTTTACGCTGGCTAAAACCGGGGAGAACAACCGATCGCTATCTAGTCTCTAAAGACAGTTAAGGAGGTAGAATTTGGATAAAATCTCAAGCAGGTGAAGGAGCAACTTTTTATTTTACTTGGCATAAAAATCCTCCTAGTTAAACCCCAACTAAGTTGGGAACCGTTGTTGTTCCTCCTCTGTTTTAAGATGAGTTTTGATCCATAAGCTATCAGCCAAAACCAGAGGAGAAGCAGCAATTCAGACTTGAATTGGCGTATTTTTAAGTCAGAATCAGCACAATTATCGGATAGTTGACACTCTGCGCGCTAAAGCGACGCAGATTCTAGCACAGAATTAGACCAAAATCTAATTCTGATGGGCATTGTCAAGATGCCTCTAGTAACTCTGCTCAAATCTAATTTA